>JASLFQ010000181.1 GCA_030150595.1 Aquirhabdus sp. | reverse complement strand
ATCGTGAACTGCTACGGTGGTTTAAAGTTTTGTTAGCCTGACTCGCAATTTATCCGTACAAGAAAGCAGCCTATCACGGCTGCTTTTTTATACGGATAAATTAGTGTGATTAACCATCACTCTCACTACGAAATAGTGGGTTTTTAGTATGAGCGTAGATTATTGACGACTAATTTGCCCATTCATGGCTTTAGTCACGGCATCTGGAGTTGTCGCATAGCCTTGATTTAAGAACCATTTCATGATTCTGGTTTCATATTCACTCGATTTAATTTCACCATTTTCCATCGCCTTTCGTTCAGCTGCTTGTTTATCCGCATACTGATTCGCTAAGTGAGGTCTTTTTGTGCAATCATGAACAAACTTCATCGCTTCAGCATTGCGCTCACGTCTAAATAGCTGAGAGAGTTGGTTGTTCTGCAAACCTAGTATCGAGCGTTCGTGATTGGTTAACCCAGAGATTGCCTCAAGATAGGCCTGCGGATTATCAGTAAATTGGCGTAATTCCTTGAAGTCCAACGCCAGTTTACTCACCAGTTCATATAGCTCTTTTGAACTGTGGCTGAACTGATAGCTATCAGGAATGGTGTGTTCCGCGATATTTCGAAGTGCAAATTTTTTATACTCTGGATAGTGCTGATCATCACATATCAAAGGCGTTGCAATTGCTTTTCCACTGGTTAATCCCAACTTTTTGCACATTTCTGGATCACTGTCAGTCATTCTTGCTGCAGGGATGAAAAAAGTACACATGCCTGAAACTTCCTTCGCGATTTCAGGCTTTCTAAAATCCGCAAGTTTATGCTTGGCTGTCATGGGTTTGGACATCGTAGATGTGCTGGCTAAATAGTTTATAATTTCGTGATCTGGCGCGTAGTATTGTTCTAAGTAGTCGAGTAGGACGTTGAATTTTTCGTTTCCAAACCCATCAAATTTGAATGCAACATCTCCAACACATCCAACCTGCCAGATGACAAGATTGATTTCTGGATTAATGGGACGTTTTTTTAGCAATAAATCAGTGGCCTCAAAAGTTTGCAAACCAGGAATACTTGGGTCAACTCCCAAGTCGGCAAATAGGCAGTCTTCCGCAGAAATACCTGGTAACATTTCTGCTTCGAATCCCTCGCGGTGTGCCAACTCGATTGCATTATGTGATGCGGTCACAAAAACACCAGGGTGACCATAGAACAATGCGCAGACGTATTTTCCCTGGCGTACCTCTTCCATGATTCTTTCAATCATTTGCGTGTAGGTAATTCTGCGATTTTTATTATTTCCATAATACTGATAAAGATCAAAATAATTGGGGTTTTGCTTTTGAACCCACATTTCAGTGACTGGATCCGCAGATGCATAGAGGACTATGTCGGATTGCTGTAGATGTGCTTGCGCCTCCAAAGTGATATGTGCGATTGATTTTATCCCAGAGCCAATTACAACTAATTTGCCTTTTTTTTGCATACTTAATCTCCAAGAGCAATTTGATTTCGTGCTAGGAATAACGGAGCGTTTCACATAGGAGAGGTTGATCCAGCAATCTGCATCTATTGTTGCCAACATTGCGAGGGGAATTAAATACGGGCTTAGATTAAATTCCCATCCGATCGCAAAGTATCTCAAAAATATTCCGTGATTTTCGCCTTTAGTTTCAGCTGTATTCGATGATTGAGATGATGCACCAATTCGTTTTTCAATGCACCTCAAAAGCGTTTAATCTGGGCTATGATAACAATTTACTTTGTTAATCATTAAGCCCTCAATGCGTCTGAATGTGGTGGATTTATTAACTGACTCATGTAGAACTATTCTGCTTCTATAGCGTAGAATTAAGGGCTGGGTAAAACACCCTTCTATGGACAGACATGTAAAGTATGACGCCGCCTAAGCATCCCTCACAGAAAAAAGGACCTCAGTCCGCGCACAATTCTTTGAACCTACATATACCACAAGCAACTTCTACGATTGGTGGGCAAAGTGCGGTTAATGCGGCTACATATTTGCAGCAGGCCGAGCAAGCTTATCAATCTAATCAGTGGCAAGAAGCTTGCCGACTTGCTGAAGCCTGTATTGCGAATGCGGGTGATTATGCAGAGATGATCTATAAAGCAAAAAGCTTACTTGCGAGTGCATTAGTGGAACTGCATCAGTCGGAGCGGGCAATCACGGTATGGCAAGATATTCTGAAGAATTCCCCGAATGATCTAACGCTGCTAACTGATATCGGGTTAACGCTGACCCAGATGAAGCGACACGATGAGGCACTATCTTATTTTAAGCGTGTTTCAATGTTGGCGCGCAATAATGCGATTGCTTATATTAATTTAGGTATGGGTTTCTTTAACTGTGGCGAGTTTGAGCAGGCAAAAGTCAGTTATCAGCAAGCGTTGATTTATGATCCACTGAATGTTTCCGTTAGACGATTGTTGGCAATATTTCTTCAAGATGAGTGGCGATTCGAGGAGGCAGATCAAACCTACGAGCAGATACTAGCCCTTGATCCTAGTAATTTTGATGTTTTATTAGGGAGTATGATCGCCCTACAACACTATAGATATCCCTTGGATCGGCAACGACAAGTTGATCTACTCCAGCGTTATGGTCGACGATTTGAGCTTGCAAAATCTTCGACACCTGCTCTTCAAGCAAAATTAGAAATACATGCGCCATTGCGCGTTGGATTTATTTCACCTGATTTACGCGAACATCCCATTGGATATTTCTTAGAAAATACATTGAAGCAACTAAGAGCTGATTCAAGCTTAAGCAGCCGACTTGAGCTTATTGCTTATTATAATAATGATATACAGGATGAGTTTACTGTTCTATTACATGCCAATTTTGATCAGTGGCATCTAGTGAATACATGGAGTGATGCGCGTTTAGTTGACCAGATTATAGAAGACCGTATTGATATCTTAGTCGATTTGTCTGGGCATACCGCAGGTCATCGTTTATCCGTATTTGCAGCAAAACCTACTCCGCTTCAGGTGAGTTGGTTAGGGTATTGGGCATCTACTGGAATATCGACTATTGATTATGTTTTGGCTGATCCAATCTCCGTACCTACAGATGAGGAGCAGTGGTTTGTTGAAAAAATCTGGCGGTTGCCAAATCTACGGTATTGTTTGTCAATCCCGCATGAGGCTCCAGAAGTCAGCCCGCCACCTTGTCTCCAGCATCAGCATATCGTCTTTGGTTGCTACCAGAATTTGCTGAAAATTAATTCGACTGTCTTGCAATGCTGGGCGAGAATTTTGGCGACTAATCCGCATGCAAGAATTCGTATTCAATCTAAAGAAATAGAAAAAGGTCCAATTAAAGTTCACTTTGCTTCCCGATTACAGGAGTTTGGTTTAGACCCACGTCAGGTCGACTTAGTTGATGGAATGGGGCATCACGAATATTTGACGTCCTACTCGGATGTTGATGTTTTGTTGGATACATTTCCTTATCCAGGTGGAACGACAACTGCGGAAGCACTATGGATGGGTGTGCCTACCATTACACTGGCATTGCCGGGAATGCTTGGACGTCAGGGTGAGGCGTTGATGGTAAACGCTGGATTATCCGATTGGGTTGTGTACAGCGAAGAGGAATACGTAGAAAAGGCGATTTCGTGGGCGAATGCCGATCGACAAAAACGTCAAGAACTGGCGAATTTAAGAGCCCAGTTGCGAGAACAAGTCCGTCAGAGTCCTGTGTTTAATGCGCCGCAATTTGCGTCTGATTTGGTCAATGCACTTTATGCAATGTGGCAAGAGAAATGTGATGAGTCCAAGTGTATTTCTTCGAAATCCAGCTCTGGATTAGTTAAAGCCTCTGCCTATTATCAAGAGGCATTGATTGCCAGTAGTACTAATCATTGGGAGGATGTCTGTCGCTCAGCTCAAGCGTGTCTCGATGAAGTACATGATGATGCGATGCTGAATTTTAATGCTAAGAATATGCTTGCAACGGCGTATTCCATGACTGGTCAATTCGAGCAAGGACTTGCGATATGGCAAGATCTAGAAGAGAGCTTGCCGAATGACGCGAGCTTGCTTGCAAACATTGGCTGGGTCTTGGGGCAACTTAAACGTGATGGCGAGGCGATTAGGTATTTACAACAAGCGTTAAAGATTGATCCAGACCATACGAATGCACAGTTAAATTTGGCTCTAGCTCTGCAACATGCTGGGAACATTGAAGTTCGGCAAGTGTACGAGCACGCAATGACTTTGGATCCTAGTCGTATAGATGTGTACAGCAAGATTTTATTTATAACGTACTTTCGCTATCCGACAGATATGCTTTATCAAATGGATATCTTACGTGATTTTGAGCAGAGTCTGGCGCATAAGATGCCCAGTACACATGTTGCGCCGCAGAAATTACGGCGTCATACGCCACTCACAATAGGATTTGTTTCCTCGGATTTGCGTGAGCATCCCGTTGGTTATTTTTTAAAAAGTACCATGGAGCGACTTAGAGTTGACCCTGTATTGCAGAGTCAGCTTAAATTAATTGCCTATCATAATCGTGAAGAAGAAGACGAATATACTGGGCGCTTGCAGGTGTATTTTGATCAATGGCATAAAGTCAGTGCATGGAGTGATAGCCGGTTAGTTGATCAAATCAAGCAGGATCAGATTGATATTTTGATCGACTTGTCTGGACATACTGGAGGAAATCGTTTACCTGTATTTGCGGCGAAGCCTGCTCCATTACAAGTCAGTTGGCTAGGGTATTGGGGGTCGACGGGACTGTCTGCTATCGACTATGTTTTGGCAGATCCGATCAGTGTGCCTGCAGATGAGGATAGATGGTTTGTCGAGAAGGTCTGGCGGCTGCCAAAGCTGCGTTACTGTTTGTCTATTCCAGATGATGTGCCTGATGTCAGTCCAGCGCCCTGCTCTCAACGTCAGCAAATCGTATTTGGTTGTTATCAAATATTGTTGAAAATTAATCAAGACGTTTTGCAATGCTGGTCGAAAATTTTGGCCGCGAGTCCATATGCACGACTTCGTATTCAATCTTGGAATCTAGAAAATCCAGAAATTAGTAATCATCTCACTGTGCGTTTACAAGAAGTGGGACTTGATATGCAGCGGATTGACTTGGTCGGGCGTATGACTCGTCAAGAATATCTCGCAACTTATGCAGAAGTCGATATTGTATTGGATACGTTCCCTTATCCTGGTGGAACAACAACTGCGGAAGCATTATGGATGGGTGTGCCCACCATTACACTGGCATTGCCAGGGATGCTAGGTCGCCAAGGTGAGGCGTTGATGGTAAACGCTGGATTATCCGATTGGGTTACCTACAGCGAAGAAGAATACGTAGAAAAAGCGATTACGTGGGCAAATGCAGATCGACAAAAGCGTCAAGAGTTAGCAAATTTAAGAGCCCGGATGCGAGAACAAGTCCGTCAGAGTCCGGTGTTTAATGCACCGCAATTTGCGTCTGATTTAGTCAGTGCGCTTTATGCAATGTGGCAAGAAAAGTGCGATGAGCAGATTGCACATTCACCTGTTGTGTATAAAGACAGTCGTTCAGTCGCGCAGAAACCAATTCAACTGAATGCATCAAATAAGAAGTCGACGATAGTTGTTCCGAAAGCCACTATTTCTTCAAGTGGGCCAGTCTCAAACCCCCATGCAGCGATTGAGTATTACCAGCAGGCAGTACAAGCCTGTAATACCAATCAGTGGCAGGAGGCAACTCGACTAGCTCAAGCGTGCTTGAATGCTCAGTCTGCAGATATGATGTTGCAGTTAAATGCCAAAAATCTTATGGCAACTGCATTTTCTATGATGCATAAGCTGGAAGAGGGGCTGGCAATATGGCAGGAACTTGAAGTGAGCTTGCCGAATGATTCAAGTCTACTCGCCAATATTGGGTTAGCTTTGACAAGTTTACAGAGGTTTCAAGAAGCGATTGAATATTTACAGCGTGCGGTCAAATTAATGCCAAATCATGTGAATGCTCAGTTTAACTTGGCATTAACGTTACAAAAGACAGGAAATTTCGAGGAGGCATGCCTAGTTTATGAACAGGCACTGAAACTTGATTCTCGTCGGGTTGCTGTGTTTAGTGATTTATTGATGTTGCAGCACTATCGCTATCCAATGGATTTGCAGTATCACATGGATGTTTTGCATCGGTTTGAGCAAAGCGTCGAAGTGATGATGCCCTTAGTTCCATTCACTCACGAAGATTTGCAGCCTCATACGCCGTTACGAATTG
>JASLFQ010000175.1 GCA_030150595.1 Aquirhabdus sp. | reverse complement strand
GGCTCACCCTGCTCTTCTTTATAGGTACGATAATAATCAGCATCCCACACTCGACCTAAGAACTTCATCAGCATCGAAGCTGTGCTTTCCATTTTCCAAGTGAGCGCTGTGGTTTTTCGCCCAAATAAAACAGATTTACCTGTTAATGGAGAAATGCTTCTCGCAGCAAGAACAACACCATGACAAATCGCTGCCACAGGCTTCCCTGAATCAAAGAAAGCACCGACAAAGTCTTGCAGCATTTCACTTTCTAAAAAAGTACGCACTCCACGTGCGCGATGACCGCCAGGCAACAACAAGCCATCGTAATCTTCCACACGTAAATCATCATATTTAAGCGGTGTTAAGAATGCATGATCTTGTTCTAATGCCGCATACGCTGCACGCCCACGACTATCTGCACGCAACATCAAACCAACGAGTTTGGCTTTTTTAAGAAATGGAATTTTTCCCCAAACATCAAGCTCCTCACCAGTCACCATGAATGAATCCGCAGCAGCAGAATTGCCATCTGGCGTCGCAAAAACGACTTTATGACCAAGATCAGTGAGCACTTTCCAAGGTACAGCAACCTCAGTCGGATCGAAATCTTGATTGGGAATCGGAATAATGACGACTTGCTGACGCGGGCTATTAGTCATGTTTGAGCTCGTTGTTATCATCGATAAATGCCTTGTAATGCCTTATCAGCGATATTTTTAAAATCGCATGAAGGCAACGCTTGAGATTTTATTCTTACATGACCCCAAGTTTAACTTTGTCCGAAAGTTTACTCTTTCGGCAAAATAGTTTGATATGCAGCGATTGTTTTTGTAATCACGGCATCTAGCGTCAGATTTTCCTGTGCATTTTTAAATACAAGTTCCATCGCATCGCGCCACTCGGTCATATGCGTATTGGCCCAAATCATTTTCTCGCCTAAAGCCTTCACATCACCGACGGGCACAATATATTCAGCAGGCAAAAACTCAGAAACCATACCAACATCAGTCGCAATAATGGGTACACGTGCCAACAACGCTTCCACTAAAGTATAGGGTCCACCTTCGTTGCGAGAAGAAATGACCAGTGCATCGGCAACAGCAAGTAGCCTTTGTGAGTTTTCCTGATATCCAGCAAAAACCACATTCGCTTTGCTCTTCTTCGCTTGATTGGCTAATTCTTTGTTTAATGGCCCGTCACCAATAATGACAACTTGAAGATCCTTATCCGTGATTGCCTCAATTAACAGATCAAGACCTTTCGCCTCAACCAATCGCCCGACCGCCATCCAAATAGGTCGCGATGCATCCAAACCAAAATGATCGACTAAATAAGCGCGCCCTTCTGGCATCGGTTCTGGTGGGTTAATACCGTTATGAATAATCGAAACAGGCGCATGCTTAATCAAGGAAACGAGCCGCGAACTAACCACAATCACACGGTCAAACGTCTCATACATTGCCGTGCTATCTTTTTGATTATGCAGAGTCGCAATATAGCCCGTCTTAGACTTTAACCAAGGACGTAGTCGTGCAACCAGCAAAGCGGCTTTATTGGCTTGTGTGTGAATAATATCAGGTTGTAATGTTTTAAATACTTGTAGTAACTGCCAATATAAACGCGGCGACCAGCGTGGTTGATCAAAATCAATCACGACAACATTTACAGTTGGTGCAAAACTATTTTGGATGATTGGATGAACAATCACGGTCACTTTATGAGACAAACTTAATGCATTACTGAGCTCAATGACATGCTTTTCTAAGCCGCCATTGCCCCAACTCGATACTATTTGACAGATATGCATTTTTAAGTCCCTAAGAATTGCATGACGCTATTTGCTTAGATTTCTATCTAGCAAATCATATTTACAATGAAGTTTTGTTGAAAACTCTTTAGAAGTATCGCTTAAAAGCAGATGATTCCGAAAGTTAAACTTTGTTTATGAAATCACTCACGCAAGTAACTCAGTCCGTACTTGATCCAAATGTGCAGTTTGTACTAATAATGAAAAAGTAGTTCGAACATGCTGCTGGCATTTCAGCGCACAATCGTGACGTAAATCATTATTCGTGATCAATGGCGTTATTGCTGCAATAAGCGTTTCTGCGCTGACAGGGTCAACCAAAACAGCAGCACCTCCTGCCACTTCTTTTAAACCACCACTTGCCGATGTGACAACGGCACAGCCAACATCCATGGCCTCTAATGCAGTGCGCCCGAAAGCCTCTGCGCCTGTCGATGGCGTCACCGCGATTGATGCCTGACTAAAGATCCGCATCACTTCATCATGCTGAACATGCCCGCGAAAATCAATTTGATTCGCAACATGAGCAAGTTCCGCATACACAGATTGCTCATATGCCGACTTTCCTGCCTCATGCCCAAACCCAGCCGCGCCCAAAAAAACAGCTTTCCATTCTGGATGCAGCGGCAAAATTCGGGCTAATGCTTGTGCAAACTCAAGTACACCTTTTTCCGGAATAAATCGACCAGCGTAAGCAATCCATGGTTGACGCAACTCATTCATTTCTGCGACTTGATTCGATGAAATCGCATTATAAACAACCGTTGTACGCGCACTTAACTCAGCAGAAACGTCATCAAGCAAGCGATCACGCACGTAGTAACTGACGCAATATGCCATATCCAAACTACGCAATAATTTTTCACGTTCAGATACTGTTTTTGCACCAGCCATGCTATGAGGATCATTATGAATATGTAGCGCTACACGACGTTGTGGCAATGCCTTCTTGATCGCCAAGGCTAATGCCACGCGATTGTGAACTTCGATCAATTGAAGCTGATCATCCTGCTTGATTCGTGCAATACAAGCCTGTGCATAAGCACGATTTCTCCCCAACAACCAATGAAGTTTTGCTTCGATATATTGATACTGAACATCCTGAAAGTGTTCTGAATATCCACCAAAAACAACGATCTCTTTAACAAAGTGGCTCACCTTATAGAACGCATAAACCGTGAGCGCCACAGCACCAGAGTCAGCGACACGAAAATGCTCGCGAGGTGGTAAAATCACTGCAATTTTTGGCATCGTTTACTCAAACTGTGACTATTTCTTAGAGTTTATACTGCTTTGTGGCACGAGTCGTTGTGCATCCATCACAACTAAACCATCTTGCCAATCCAGATGGTGAATCGCACGCATGCCGATTTCATCACCATGGACAGTCCATACTAAGGACTCTTGGTAATCAGATGGCGTTAAGACTGTAATCTCGCTTAAATTAAGACCATGTCCATAGCGACGTAAACAGTCTTGTGATGGACGGAACAATCGCCCTGATGCATCACGGAAGATACGCCCACCTTGACGACCCAGACTTAGATCACGAACTAAAGGGTTTGCAGAATGAGCCGTCCACTCCGTAGACAACGGGCTATCCGCATAATAAGCAAATAAGGATTCATTGATGCGAATCTTTCCTTGCTTCGCCGCACAAAGAATCCACCAACGCCCATCATGCTCAAATAATGTTGCATCAGCAATTTTAATACCATCGATTAAAGTTTTTTCAAACACCCACTTGTGTGGAAATTCAGTACAGCGATACAGATCCAGGCGTTTCACTTCTGTTTGTTCAGGCATCATATACAACTCACCCTGATGCTCAAACAGAAATGGATATGACAAATGGTGCGGTGTCTCCAGAACGGGAATAGAATCAACA
>JASLFQ010000076.1 GCA_030150595.1 Aquirhabdus sp. | reverse complement strand
ATGATGGCAAGTGGTGCGGTTGCGTATGGCATTCTTGCGCT
Source organism: Aquirhabdus sp. (assembly GCA_030150595.1). Lineage (GTDB taxonomy): Bacteria > Pseudomonadota > Gammaproteobacteria > Pseudomonadales > Moraxellaceae > Aquirhabdus. The sequence continues at coordinate 3,168 of JASLFQ010000076.1, read as the reverse complement.
GTTGCCTGTCGAGTTAATTCTGAATGTGGGTAGTAATCAAGGTTTCGCGATGGTATTTGCCTTGCTGATAGCTGCAATTGTCTGGAACTTGGGAACATGGGCTTTTGGGATTCCAGCATCAAGTTCCCATACGATGATTGGTTCGATTATTGGCGTTGGTTTGATGAATCAAATTTTGGCGCCTGCTGGTATTGCGTCAAGCAGCGTCGATTGGGGACAAGCTCTGAAAGTTGGTAAAGCGTTATTGCTTTCGCCAATTCTTGGTTTTGCGGTTGCTGGCGGGATATTCCTGCTGTCAAAACTCTTGTTTGCACGTAAACCGGAATTGTTTGAACCGCCAATAGGTCATGAGCCACCACCGTTTTGGATTCGTGGTTTACTCGTGATGAGCTGTGCAGGTGTGAGTTTCTTTCACGGTTCAAACGATGGTCAAAAAGGTATGGGCTTAATCATGCTTATTCTGATCGGTATCGTGCCGATGGCATATTCATTGAATAAAACCATGGATGCGACCCAAGTTCAGGCGTTCGCCGCACTTTCTGAAAAAACAGCATCGGTGTTGTCACCAACGGCACCGACCATTGGTCTTGCTCAATCACGAGACGTTTTAACGCATTATTTACAAGATCATAAAGTCAATGTGCAAGTCTTGCCTGCGGTCGCTGTGATTGAAACAGATGTGAGCCAAGCGGTTACTCGTTATGGCACATTCGATAAAGTTCCTGCTGATGCAACGCGTAACATGCGTAATGACATGTATCTCGCCAGTGCCAGCATGAAGCGTCTTGATAAAGATAATGCATTGCCAACCATGACCGATGCACAAAAAGCGGTCGTCAAAGCAAACGCTCAAAGCCTCGATAGTACAACTCAATTCATCCCAACGTGGGTGAAAGTTGCTGTAGCACTTGCGCTTGGTTTGGGAACAATGGTGGGTTGGAAGCGAATCGTTGTCACTGTTGGTGAAAAGATTGGTCGTTCACCGCTCAATTATGGACAAGGCTTTGCAGCGCAATTATCGACAATGGCAATGATTGGTGTTGCAGATAAATTTGGTTTGCCTGTCAGTACGACGCATGTGTTGAATGGTTCAGTTGCAGGTACGATGACTGCAAACAAGTCAGGCTTACAGTGGAGTACAGTAAGAAGTATCCTGTCTGCATGGGTGCTGACTTTGCCTGCTGCGATTACCTTGTCTGCGACACTGTATTGGATTTTCGTTCAGTTCATTTAATCGGTTTAAGCAATAAAAAACGCCTAGCATTTACTGGGCGTTTTTTATAAGTGAAAGGTCTTTGCTATTGATTTCTAAATACACGCTGTTTTTCACGATTCCAATCACGATCTTTTTCAGTCGCGCGTTTGTCATGTAATGCTTTACCTTTTACCAAGGCAATCTCGCATTTGACATATTGGCCTTTCCAAAAACTCGCCAGCGGCACGCAGGTATAGCCTTTTTGATTAACGGCAGCCATTAATTTGTCAATTTGACGACGTGACATCAGTAGTTTACGTGTGCGCGTAGCTTCAGGATCGACATGTGTAGATGCCGTCCAAAGAGGGGTAATTTGTGCGTTAAACAAAAAAGCTTCGTTATCACGAAAAATCACATAGCTTTCAGAAATCGTCATTTTGCCAGCGCGAATCGCTTTGATTTCCCAGCCTTGTAATACCAAGCCCGCTTCGACTTTGTCTTCAATAAAAAAGTCATGACGTGCTTTGCGGTTTTGAGCGATTGTGCCGCCCGATGTTTTATCTTTACTCATGGTTTTTGGTGAATCATCTCTATGTGTACGTCCAATCGTTCATTTTTGATTGGTCGATGTTGCTTTCTATATTGCGCTATTGTGACGCATGTTCAGGCTAGACGTTGCATTTTTTAGTAAAAATTTTAATTCAATGCGCGAATTAAGCATGTTAGTCATTTACTGTACTAAGATTCTTGATAACATGGCGACATTCTAACGTATTGCCGAGTCTTACCGATGACCCGTGTTATCTATCCTGGAACTTTTGACCCAGTGACCAATGGTCATGCTGATCTGATTGAACGTGCATCGAAAATGTTCGATGAAGTTGTTGTTGCGATTGCTGCTGGTCATCATAAGAGTCCTGTGTTTGATTTGGATGAGCGTGTTGCGCTGGTTCATAGTGCGATTGATCATTTACCAAATGTAAAAGTCATTGGTTTTAGTGGGTTGCTGGTTAATTTATTTCAAGATCAAAAGGCAACGGCGGTTCTACGCGGTCTGCGTGCAGTTTCAGATTTTGAATATGAATTTCAGTTGGCAAATATGAATCGTCAACTGGATCATACGTTTGAAACGGTATTTTTAACGCCATCAGAACATTTATCGTTTATCTCATCAACATTAGTCCGTGAGATTGCCAGACTCAAGGGTGATGTTGCTAAGTTTGTCCCTGCGGCGGTCAATGAGGCTTTTGCAGCGAAACATGCAAAAGGTTGGTGATGCTGTATCGGTGTTAAAATGACACTGATTCAAGAAAGAAGGTAATGACACGTTATGTCACTCAAAATCACGACCGAGTGCATCAATTGTGATGTGTGTGAACCTGTGTGCCCGAATCAAGCGATTTATATGGGATCGACCATTTATGAGATCGATCCTGATTTATGCACTGAATGCGTAGGTCATTTTGATGTGCCGCAATGTCAGTTATTTTGTCCAGTCGATTGTATTCCGAAAGATCCTGATTTTCCCGAAACAGAAGAAGAGTTACTTGCAAAGTCGATGCGCTTAAAAGCCATTGCTTCAGCTACGCCATAATGGGTGTATGAATTGTCTACATTTAAAATATAAAACGAAAATAAATACAGTTTAATTCACATCACCCTCAATGAGTTTGTTACTATGCGCGCGCAAAGTGGGCTGGACGGTCGCCGCTGATTAGATCTCAGGATTGACGCAGGGGAGGAAAGTCCGGGCTTCATAGGGCAAAGTGCCAGGTAACGCCTGGGCGGTGTGAGCCGACGGATAGTGCAACAGAGAGTAGACCGCCGAACGGCCTGCAAAGGTGCGTGGTAAGGGTGAAACGGTGCGGTAAGAGCGCACCACGAGTCTGGTAACAGACCGGTACGGTAAACCCCACTTGAAGCAAGACCAAATAGGCATCCATGGCGTGGCCCGCGTCGGATGCGGGTAGGTT
>JASLFQ010000312.1 GCA_030150595.1 Aquirhabdus sp. | reverse complement strand
GGTCTGACAGTGGGACAGCGGCTACAGATTTTTGCAGCAAAACCCGCTCCTCTGCAAATTAGTTGGTTAGGTTATTTTGGGTCGACTGGCTTATCAACGATCGACTATATCTTGGCAGATCCAATTTCCGTGCCTATTGATGAAGAACGGTGGTTTGTTGAGAAAGTTTGGCGGATGCCGAAGTTACGTTATTGCTTATCTGTCCCATATGATGCTCCAGAAGTCAGTCCTCCGCCTTGTATTCAGCGGCAGGAAGTCGTGTTTGGTTGTTATCAGAAATTGGCTAAAATCAATCAGGGGGTGTTGCAGTGTTGGGCTCGTATTCTTGCGGCTAATCCTCATGCACGTCTTCGTATTCAACCCAGTGGTTTAGAAAAAGTTGAAATCAGAAATCAATTTGTTGCACGTCTTCAAGAGTCTGGTTTTGAGTTACATCGTATTGAAATAATTGATATTATGAGTCGACAAGAATATTTGGCGTCCTATGCCCAAGTCGATATTCTTTTAGATACGTTCCCATATCCAGGGGGAACCACGACTGCCGAAGCACTATGGATGGGTGTGCCAACTATTACGCTGGCTTTGCCAGGGATGCTTGGTCGTCAAGGTGAAGCGCTGATGGGGAACGCTGGATTATCCGATTGGGTCGTATACAGTGAAGAAGAATATGTAAAAAAAGCCATCGAATGGGCAAATGCAGACTCAACTCAGCGTCAAGCACTCGCAATCCTGCGTGCAAGGATGCGAGAACAAGTTCGTCTAAGTCCTGTATTTAATGCTTCGCAATTTGCGTCTGATTTAGTCAGTGCGCTCTACGCAATGTGGCAAGAAAAATGTGATGCACAACGGATTATGTCTCCTGTTGCAGAGCAAAAAAGTAGCCTCTCGATCAAACACAAACCGATTCAGCTGACTGTGCCACCAGTGTCTAAAGCCCCAGTGCCAAGTACCCCTCACACAAGCGTTCCCGCTCAAACGGCACAAGCTATGAGTGCTAGAGAACTTCTGAATGTAGGTTTTGCTCATTTTAAATCTGGAGATATTAAGCAGGCTAAAGCCAGTTATCTGAAAGCATTAGTTTGTGATCCTAATTCAGCAGAAGTTCAGTTTAACTTGGCTGTGGCTCTCGAAGCTGAGGGGAATATTGAAGAAGCGAATCATGCCTATGAGATGGTACTTAAGCTTGAACCTCATCATGTGGATACATTCTGCAATTTATTACTACTACAGCATTTCAGATATCCAGCGGATATGCCTTATCAACAAGAGATGCTGAGACATTTTAGACAAAGTATTGAGCATGAAGTACATGCGAACGTGCAAGTACCGAACGAGAAACCACAGCGGCATTCGCCACTGCGAATAGGGTTTGTTTCAGGAGATTTGTGGTCTCATCCTGTCGGATACTTTTTAGAGAGCACCTTGGCGCAGCTTAAATTAGACTCAGGGCTACGTAATCAACTTCAACTTATTGCTTATTACAATAATGAGATTCGAGATGAGTATACAGCACGTTTGCATATTCATTTTGATCAGTGGCATCAAGTCAAAACCTGGAGTGATGCACGTTTAGCCGAACAAATTAAACAAGATCAGATCGATATTTTAATCGATTTATCTGGGCATTTACGTGATCATCGTTTGCGATTGTTTGCTCTGAAACCTGCTCCACTTCAAGTGAGTTGGTTGGGCTATTTTGGATCAACTGGATTATCGACCATTGATTATGTTTTAGCCGATCCGATCAGTGTGCCTGAAGATGAGGAGCAGCAATTCGTTGAAAAAGTCTGGCGACTGCCAAAACTGCGTTACTGTTTATCGATTCCACATGATGCCCCTAATGTCAGTTCACCTCCTTGTATCTTTCAGCCGCAGATTATTTTTGGTTGTTACCAGAAGTTACTAAAGATCAATCAAAGTGTTCTACGGTGCTGGGCGCGAATTTTGGCTGCGAGTCCGCATGCTCGAATTCGTATTCAATCCAGTGGGCAAGAGCCTGAGATTAGGACACAGTTTATTACTCGCTTGCAAGATGCTGGATTGGATATTCAGCGGATTGAGCTTGTTGGTGTTATGGCTCGCCAAGAGTATTTAGCCTCATATGCGGCAGTCGATATCTTGCTGGATACATTTCCTTATCCAGGCGGAACCACGACCGCTGAGGCACTGTGGATGGGTGTACCAACGATCACGCTCGCTCTGCCAGGGATGCTTGGACGACAAGGTGAGGCATTGATGGTGAATGCTGGGTTGTCTGATTGGGTTGTACACAGCGAAGAGGAGTATGTACAGAAAGCGATCGCGTGGGCGAGCGCTGATGGACGAAAGCGCCAAGAACTTGCTCATTTAAGAGCGCGGATGCGAGAGCAAGTCCGTCAGAGTCCAGTATTCGATGCTCGGCAATTTGCGTCTGATTTAGTCAGTGCGCTTTATGCAATGTGGCAAGAGAAATGTGATGAGCTAGTCATTCCATCTCCGCCAGACGTTGATCAAACAAGTATTTCTCAGTTGAGTAAACGAATAGAAGTAAAAGTATTGAAATCGGATTTTGCGGTAAGTGCAGATTCTGATACTGCCGCTGCCCATTTTCAAAATGCTGTAGAAGCTAGTCTTAATAATCAGTGGAAAGAGGCCTCGCGTCTTGCTCAAAAATGTATTCAGGCCGCCAATGGAGATAAGGCGTTACGTTTTAATGCCATGAATCTTTTAGCCACCGCGTTTTCAATGACCAATGAGTTGGAGAAAGGACTTGCTGTGTGGCAAGAGTTGGAAGTAAGTTTGCCAGATGATCCTGGACTCCTTGCAAATATTGGATTGGCCTTGACTAATCTTGAAAGATTCGCCGAGGCGATTGAGTATTTGTTGCGTGCAGTGAAACTTGATCCAGAGAGTGCTAATGCTCATCTGAATTTGGGGTCAGCTTATTATAAGTCAGGTGATTTGAAGCAAGCGAAAGTAAGTTATCTAGAAGCGTCTGCGCTTGATCCAAAGTCTGTTCAAGCAAAATATAATTTAGCCCATGTTCTGAACGATGAAGGGAAAGTTGATGAGGTTCGCCAAGTGTTTGAGCAGGCTCTAGAGCTTGATTCAGATAATATTGACTCTCTGAGTTCATTAGTCTTTAGATCTGCTACAGATTACCCTTTGAATATTGAAAAACAAATTGAATACTTGCGTCGATTTAAGCAAAGGGTTGAACGTGATATTTCTTCAGATTTATCAACTGAGCAGATAAAAGCACAGCCTCGTACGTTATTACGAATAGGCTTTGTTTCTGGGGATTTACGTGAACATCCCGTTGGATTCTTCTTGGAAAGTACGTTAGCAACGTTGAGGCTTCATCCCGAGTTACGGAATCAGATCAAACTCATCGCTTATTATAATTGTGATATACGGGATGAATACACCTACCGTTTGCACGGACATTTTGATCAGTGGGCACTCAGCTCAGCATAATCAGTGCCATTCCGGCCACGACCAGCAGGGCACCAAGCCACGCACCATTGGCGGGGCGTTCACCGGTGCGCAGCCATAGCAGCGGCAGAATGATCA
>JASLFQ010000272.1 GCA_030150595.1 Aquirhabdus sp. | reverse complement strand
ATGTAAAACGAGGACAAGCTGATGCAGAGCAAAATAAAAACACATCGACGGAACAACTACTACAAGAAATCAAAACATGGTGAAGTGGACTGATCACGCCAAAACGCAATTGCGCCACATCCATGATTACATTGCTCAAGATTCCAAACTATACGCCAAACGCGTGACCGAAGCTCTGATCAATAAAACGATTATTCTGAATGAATTGCCACATATTGGACACATCGTACAAGAATTAAATATAGAAACTGTCCGCGAACTCTCGCTCTATTCTTATCGAATCTTGTATGAGATTAAACCAACGCATATTGATGTGCTTGCAGTCATTCATAAACGCCAAGACTTACAAACGATAGAAATCAAACGCGGATAGTAAGGCTCACGGCAACTCAAACCCCAAATCTCGTCACACTGGGAAAGTCGAGCAAAATACGCATTTCTTGAATCAAACGCGCCAAATGATTACGGTCGCGCACCAGCACCGATAAATTGCTCGAATCCTCATGACTCTCTAAGCGCTCAACACCGCCTTGGAAACGACGAATCAGATAAATAAGCTCGGTACTTTCATCATCAGTCAGTGCGCGATCAATTTTAAGATGCGCTGGAAATCGCGGATCTGTCTCTGTCGACTCTTGCCAACGCAAATGAACGATATTTTCAGGATGACGATTTAATTCATGGATGAGATTTCGACAGCGACTACGATGCACCACCAATCCACGCCGTGTCAGATGCCCCTCAATTGGATCACCTAAAATCGGCACACAGCACGGCGCATAGCGCACATCCAAACCATCCGTTCCCGCGATCAAATTATTAGATTGATTTAATGCATGAGATTGTGAGGTGGAATCTGATGGCTTAAGTTTAGATAATTGAGACAACAATCGCGTCGCCACCAATTGCGGTAATAACGCACCAACTGCGATTTTCTCAAATAATTGTTCTTTCGTTTTCAGCTTTTGCCACGCCAAAACATCATGCCAATCTTGTTCAGACAAATCACGAATATCGAGTTGGTAGAATTGCAATGCACGATTTAGAGCTTGCTGACCTAATGTGAGACGATCCGTCGGATCAGATGCTTTGAGCACTTGCTGAATAGCACGACGCGCTTTACCCGTATTCACAAATCCCAACCAATCTGGATTCGGTGTAGCTAAATCATCGGTCACAATTTCAACTTTCTGCCCGCTAATCAACGGTGTCGCTAATGGACAGGCAACGCCATCTACTTTTGCCGCAACCGCATGATTGCCGAGATATAAACTAGCCGCATAGGCAAAATCGACCGCAGTCGCACCTTGCGGTAATTCATGTAAATCACCATCTTTGGTATAGACCGAAATTTTTTCACGATGCAAATAATCAAGCAGCGCATCAAAAGTATTCGTCGCACAATCTTTATCGATCAACTCACCCAAATTGCGCAGAGACGCTTGAATCGCGGAACGGGAAGATTGCAATGCTGTGTCACCCAGAACCACACCGAGTTGCGCGGTTTCACGCATTAACCGTGTGCGCAAAGTAATGTCGAGTCGCCCACGCTCATCGCTGATGGATAACAATAAAGCTTGATTGCCACCTGGCAACGGATTACGAATATGGTCAGTCAGTTGTGACCATATAAAATGATCTCGCACAACATTGGCTAATTGATCACATTCAGCAATCGACTCCAGCTCAATTTCATACGCATGGGTGTGCAATAACGTATGCAAATCAGTATGTTCATTTAAAAAACGCTGATAAAGCATAATGTCGTTATTGATCGCTTTCGGTTTGCCGTGCAAATTATTGGTAATAATAAACTTTTCAATTGCATCCGCCCAATGCTGGCGCGCTCGAATGCGATCGGCTTGATGGCGCTCAAGTTCAAGATTCAAGCGTATAAACAGTTCTGGTTCTAGGTTTTGATAACAATAAAGTTCGAGTTGGTCAGCAATTTCATTGACACCGACTAAGCGCGCAATCGGCACAAAAATATTCAAAGTTTCAGAGGCGATTTCTTGTCGTCGATTCGGCTTGAGTGCATAAAGCGTTGACATATTATGCAGACGATCGGCGAGTTTAATCACAATTACACGCGGATCATTCAGTGTGGCGATGAGGATTTTTCGCAAAGTTGCCGCTTTATTGTCATTCTTATTATTAGACACCGTCAGCTTGGTCAAACCATCAACCAAATCAGCAACGGTTTGTCCAAAGCGTTGAATAATCTCTTCTTTACTTATATCCGTATCTTCGATGACGTCATGCAACAAGGCAGCAATCAAACTTTCAGTATCCAGTCGCATGTGCCCTAAAATCTCAGCAACCGCAATCGGATGCACAACATAAGGCTCACCGCTTTTACGAACCACACCGAGATGCGCAAGTTCAGCAAATTCACAAGCCGCCATGACTTGAGCAATTTGTGTTTCAGATAGATATTCTTCGAGAGTGACGCGCAGCACTTCGCTCAAGTTCGCTAAGCTGTTTCGATCTGCTGTCGAAGTCGCTGAACTTGAAGAAAAAGTATGCTGGACACGAGCTTGACTATGTTCAAGATCGCGGTCTGGCTGCGCGGTTATCATTTGTGATCTACTAGGTAAAACTATAAAATTACAAGATTCGCGCATCGAACGCGTACCTTAGATATAGTGCCAATGGATATATACTGTTTTGTAGCATAAAAAATGAATTATATGAATATATAAATCTACCTAAATACGCACATTTAGCTACGAGCCACACAATTAATGCCTATTCAAATTTTAATAACGGTTTCAATCGAAGTGTTCAGTTAAGGTATAGTACCGAAATTCATTTGCAATTAACTTTGACGGCTCAAACTCCATCGTTTCCAATCCATGATCTGAAGACAATAATGACTAGAACCGCACCACTCATTGAACTCCTCGACATCATGACTCGCCTGCGGTCAGACTGTCCGTGGGATCAAGCGCAAACGCCGAGCAGCTTGACGCGTTATGCCATTGAAGAAGCCTACGAAGTCGAAGCAGCCATACAAACGGGTAATATTGATCATATCCGTGATGAACTCGGGGATTTGTTGCTACAAGTGGTGTTCCAAGCAGAGATGTTTGCCGAGCAAGGGCATTTTGATTTTTTTGATATTGCTCAAAGCTTGTCACAAAAACTCGTCCGTCGCCATCCGCATGTTTTTGGTGAAGAAGTTGCCGCAAATGCCGCTGATGTAGGGGTACTATGGGAACAAGTCAAACAAGCAGAGCGCGCAAAGCAGGGCAAACAACACTCTTTACTCGATCAAGTCAAACATGGCTCACCACTGATTCAGGCTCAATCTTTGCAAAAGGTTGCTGCAAAGGTTGGTTTTGATTGGCCTGATGTGCAAGGTGCTCAAGATAAACTTCACGAAGAAATCATTGAGCTTAATGAAGCCATCGCAACTCAAGATATAGCAAAGATCGAAGATGAATTGGGCGACTGTCTATTTGCTCTTGTCAATGTTGCACGTAAATCGGGTATCCAAAGTGAAAGCGCAATGCTCAGTACCATTGCTAAATTCCGTCGTCGTTTTAGTTTTATTGAGAATGAACTGAATCGAAGTGGAAAGTCTCTTGAAGAAGTGGATTTAGCCGCAATGGATAAACTATGGGATGAAGCTAAACGCTTGGAGAAGAATGCCACACAATGAATGCTCTCGCGCCTGTCACAACAGCATCTACATTAATCGACCCCTTTGCGCGGTTGATTCAGTACGTTCGACTGTCAGTGACGGATCGCTGTGACTTTCGCTGTGTGTATTGCATGAGTGAAAACATGCAGTTTTTACCTCGCGAACGCGTGTTAACTCTCGAAGAAATCGCACGACTCGGAAAAGTGTTTGCCAGTCTTGGCGTAGAAACCTTTCGACTGACTGGCGGCGAGCCTTTGCTACGCCGCGATTTGCCATGGCTCGTTGAACAATTAGCGGCGCACAGCGAAGTCGTCATGACGACCAATGGCTCACGATTAGATCAGTTTGCTGCACCACTTAAACAAGCAGGATTATCACGGCTCAACATCAGTCTCGACACCATCGATGAACACCAATTCCATGAATTAACACGCACTGGACATCTAAAAGATGTATTAAATGGCATTGATGCCGCACAACGTGCAGGCTTTGTCATTAAACTCAATGCCGTCATCATGAAAGGTCGCAATGACAATCAGATTTTACCTTTAGTCTCATTCGCTCGTGAACGGGGCTTAGACATTAGTTTTATTGAAGAGATGCCGCTAGGTCACATTGATGAACATTCGAGACAACTCGCTTTTATGTCCAGCGACGAAGTTCGTCAAATCATCGAAAATGAAATCACATTAACGCCAAGTCAATATCACACCGCTGGACCTTCTCGCTATTGGCAAATCGATTCTGAACAATCTAACACTCTAAAAACAAGAATAGGCTTTATTTCACCACACAGTCATAACTTCTGTGGCGATTGTAATCGTGTTCGCGTCACCAGTGACGGACGGCTTTTGCTGTGTCTAGGCAATGAACACAGCGCTGACTTAATGCCTCTATTGCGAAGTTCAGCAAACGATGCGCGATTGATCGAACAAATTAAAACAGCATTAACCATGAAACCAGAAAAGCATCATTTCGATCTCAATGACACACCACAAATTGTACGTTTTATGAACATGACAGGTGGTTAATAATCCTGTCAATGATGATTCGCGAACGAATGAATGCAGAAACAATCCCGTAATGTAGTATTATCTGCGCAAGTCTTACGCAATTCCGCTCATGCCAAGGAGCATCCGTGCCTCACAAAACCCTTTCCGCTTCAAGTCTAGGTCTTAACGAAACCATGGTTTCTGCTGCCATTTTGGATGTCATTGACACGCTTACGCGCGCAGGTTTTAAGGCTTATATTGTCGGCGGTGGCGTTCGCGACTTATTACTCGGCTTGCGTCCAAAGGATTTTGATGCGGTGACCAATGCAACGCCTGCACAGATTCGCGAAGTTTTTGGCAAACGTTCACGCATTATTGGTCGTCGTTTTGAGCTGGCGCACGTCTACTCTGGTCGAGAAATGATTGAAGTCGCGACCTTCCGCGCACCGCCACGCCATACTTCGGCAACGGCATCTGGCATGATTATGCGCGATAATAATTGGGGCACGATTCAACAAGATTATGTGCGCCGCGATTTCACGATTAATGCGATGTATTACCAACCACGTGAAGGCGTGGTCTTAGATTTCACGCATGCCGTTGACGACATCAAACATAAATTGCTCAAGTTACAAGGCAATCCAACAGTTCGCTTTGAAGAAGATCCTGTGCGCATGCTTCGCACACTACGTTTTGCGGCAAAGTTGGAGTTTCATATTGACCATGACATTACCAAGATTCTGAAGCCTGCTCTCACGCAGCTATTGCTTGAAGTTTCGCCACATCGTATCTACGACGAAACCCAAAAAATGTTTACTGGCGGTCATCTGTCACCATTACTGCCACTTTTAGTTCAATATCATGTGTGGAATCGCTTATTTATTGATGTGTCACCAGATTTGACGCCGCTCATTAAAAAAGCCGCTGAAAATACTGATAATCGGATTGCGATTGGTAAGAGTATTAACCCAGCATTCTTCTATGCCGTTTTATTATGGGAACCGTTCCTTGCTCGTGTTAAAGAACTGGTTGAAACAGG
>JASLFQ010000131.1 GCA_030150595.1 Aquirhabdus sp. | reverse complement strand
GCTACCGAGCATTTCTTTCGTCGTGGTTTTACCGCTCGAACCTGTGAGTGCGACGGTTGTCAAATCAGGAAAACTTTGTCTGCGTGCTGTCGCTAAGCGACCTAAGGCTAATCGTGTGTCGCCAACGAGCAGTTGAGGGATGGAAATATCAGGAACAAGGCGTGAAACGATAACAGCTGTCGCGCCTTGTTTTACCGCATCAGCGACAAAGTTATGCGCATCGAATCGTTCTCCGATGAGCGCAAGAAAAGCATCACCAGATTGAATCAGGCGTGTATTTGAAATAATTCGAGCGATTGAAAGATCATGCTGATGACTGCTACCCGTAGTTGATGCAGAGTGCCAGATGCCGCCCGTTGCAGATGCAAGTTCCGTAGCAGTCCAATGTGGTAGAAGCGCTGTTGGCGCGGCAATTTCAGTCATGAAAAATCAATCTGTATAAAAAAATAAAAATGGCGCATTGTGATGAATTGTCCTTGATTAGCGGGTGTTTGGCTAGTCTTCCATGTTGCTTGAGTCTGCGTCCAAGGACGACATGTTGGTTTATTCGTCAGCGCACATCTGCGTTGGTTGTTGACGGTAGATTCTGCAATGCCATTCGCGCTTGCGCTAACTCTACTGCATCATCAAACCAATGTCGTACGCCGTCTATTTCCTGATAATTCTCGTGTCCTTTCCCTGCTAAAACGACTGCATCTCCTGCATGACTTACACGGACTGCTTGTAGAATTGCTTGTCTGCGATCTGGTTCAATAGTAATTCGGCTTAATTCTTCTGCATTCAAGCCATCCAGCATATCCGCAATAATGGCTTCAGCGACCTCAGTCCGTGGATTATCTGAGGTCACAATGAGGCGATCTGCGTCTTTCAGTGCGGCACCTGTCATGAGTGGACGTTTACCGCGATCTCGATCACCACCACAACCAAATACGCAGGTGAGTTGACCTGCAACATGCGGTCGTAAGCTGGTTAATACTTGCGTCAAAGCATCAGGTGTATGCGCATAATCGACGATCAGCAATAATGAATCATCTGCAATCACTTGCATCCGTCCAGCCGCGCCAATCAGTTTGGGGACAGCCGCGACAACTTCTGGCAATGATAATCCTAAAGCCAATGCGCCTGCGACAGCCGCCAACAAATTGGCAACATTAAAACGTCCTAATAAAGGACTGTGCAGCGTTACAACGCCAAACGGGGTTTGAATGTCTAAGGTTGCGCCATTCAATGTGAATGCTGATTTTAAAACATAGAAATCTGTTGGGTTATTTGAATGAATTGAATAGTGCCAAATCACTGCATCTTTAGGTAAGTGTTCGAGCATTAACTCACTTGCAGGATCATCGGCATTGACAATGGCATATTTTAAATCAGGGAAATACTGTGGATTAAAAAGCCGTGATTTTGCTTCGGCATACGCTTCAAATGTGCCGTGATAATCCAAATGATCGCGGGTTAAATTGGTAAAAATCGCAACTTCTACAGGTGTGCCGGCCAAGCGTCCTTGTTCTAGACCATGCGAGCTGGCTTCGAGACTGGCCAATGTCGCGCCTTGTTCGGCATATTCATGGAGTTTGTTTTGCAAATGCAATGCATCAAGTGTGGTATGCGTTGAAGGGATTAGGTTGGGCAAAATACCATTCCCCGTTGTGCCTAATACAGCACTCAATTGACCTGCGTGTGACCAGAGTTCAGCGAGCAACCGAGTGACAGTCGTTTTGCCGTTCGTGCCTGTAACTGCGGCAACGCGGGCAGGCTGGGCGAGTGGCTTTTGCAGTTGATTAAAACGTCGCGTCATGCCACCAATTCGCTGGCGTAGATCAGCAACATAGATGATGCGTGATTCGTGTTCGAAACCTAGCATCGCTGGCTGTACTTCGGACAAGACCAAAGCTGCACCTTGATCTAAAGCACTTTGAATATAGCCCGTCATTTTTTCATACTGTTCAGTTTGTTTGTCAGTAGGAACAGTGCCTTTCAATGCAAAAAACAAGGTTCCTGCTTTGATCTGACGGCTATCAATCGCTAATGCACCGATTTGAATATTAGCAATATGCTGATCTAGCTTTTCCAAACTTTGGTCGTTGGCTTGAATCGACTGGTCTTCAAAGAAATCAGAAAACTTCACGCTACCATTAACAGCAAGCGTTGATGTGTTTTCCAGTGATGAAGATACAATCGGATTCGTCATTTATTTATCTCTTTTTTGGAGTCTTAGATGGCTCAAGTGGTTTATCCATCGGTACATTCATTAACCGTAATGATTCGGACATGATTTTTTGGAAAATAGGCGCGGCAACCAAGCCTCCAAAATATTGACCGACAGGATTTTCAACCACAACCGCGATGACAATACGCGGATCGCTGGCGGGTGCCATGCCGATAAATAAGCCACGATATTCGGTCGCTGAATAGCCTTTACCATCGTCACGCAGTTTATGTGCTGTACCTGTTTTACCTGCAACCCGATAACCTGGAATAGCCGCTTGCGGTGCAGTCCCTCCTAGTGCTGGGACGCCTTCCATCATGGTGATGATTTCTTGCGAGATTTTCTGATCGAATAGGCGTTTTCCTGGTGCAGGTCCATTGATTTTCATCAGCGTGACAGGATGTTCAACACCGCCATCCGCGATGGTCTGATAGGCTTGCGCCATTTGAATCAAACTCACGTTGAGTGCATAACCATAAGCCATCGTCGCGGTTAGTACGGGTGTCCACGCTTTGGGCGGTTGAATGGTACCTCGCGATTCCCCAGGGAAACCTAATGTTGTTTTATGTCCCAAACCTAATCGTTCATAAAATAGTGGCATGGTCGTTGGCGGTAAGGAGAGTGCGATTTTTGCAGCGCCAACGTTACTGGATTTGACAATAATGCCTTTCAGATCAAGTACACCATTCTTATGGTCGTCGTGAATCGTGTGCCCACCGACGACAATCGAGCCAGGATTTGTGTCAATCTGACTCCACGGCTGATATTTTCCCGTTTCTAGTGCAGCGGAAAGGGTTAACGGTTTCATGGTAGAACCAGGTTCAAAGCTATCGACCGCGCCGCGATTCCGCATAGCATCTTTATTGTCTAAGCCATTAGGATCATTCGGGTTATACGATGGCCAGCTGGTCATCGCGAGCACTTCACCCGTTTTTGCATCAATGGCAACTGCCGTTACGGAACGGGCATTATCTAAGATGCCACCTGCAGCGAGTTCGCGGTACATGATGTATTGGATGCGACCGTCAATACTCAGCGTGACATCTTGCCCCGGTTGTTCAGGTTGAATCAGATCAATATCTTTGATGCGATTGCCCTGCTTGTCATGCATGACGCGCATTTTGCCATCATGTCCAGCAAGAATATCGTCGTACTGCGCTTCAAGCCCCTCGATACCTTTTCCAGCACGATTGGTTAAGCCCAAAAGTTGAGCATTAGGCTGAGCTTGTGGGTAATAGCGTTGATAATCGGTTTGTTTATAAACGGACTGGAATTTGCGAGTCATCACGACATCCGCATCTTCTGGGCGCATCTGCCTGCGCAACAGTAAATAACGTGAATGCGGCTTACTTTGAATTTGTGCATTCAGTTGGTTAGGGTCTATACCGACAGCCAGCGCTAAAGCATTTAAATCAAAGACCGTTTTTGGCATTTTTAGTTTTAAAGCACGACTGTTTGGATCTTTACGCAACTTATCCAGCGTATCCAGCATTTCAGCTTTAGTTTGGAGATACTCTTTTGGATCTAACCAGAGTGTAGTCAGCGGTGTACTAACTGCAAGTGGTACGCCATTGCGATCAAGAAACATGCCGCGGTGTGCAGGGATGCTATCAATGCTCAATACCATCGCATCAGCTTTCGCCTGCAAGAACTGATGTTTAACCACTTGCAAATAAAAGGCTCGGCTCAACAGCACTGCAAAAATGAGTAGAGTAATGACCCACAACACTTTATAACGCCAGCTATCCCGCTCTACGGTGGAGCGTTGTGAAACGCTACTTTGTCGTTTTGCGGCACGTTTAACAGAAGCGGTCATGGCGCGACTCCTTGAGGAGCCGATGCAGAAGTTTGATCAGGGGCATTGGTATTCATCGGAGCTACTGTGGTTGAACCGCTATTCGATGGTGATGGTGTCGCCGATAATGCATGTGCATCAGGCATTGTTAATGTGAGAATCTGGTTGTTTGGCGGTGAATACATATGCAAATAAATCACTGCGCGGCTCGCAATTTGTGTTGTGGCGCCAAAGGTTTGTTGTTCAATGAGGAGTCTTCCCCATTCCACGTCTAATTGGTCGCGCGTTTGTTTGGACTTTTGCCAGACTTTAAATTCTTGTCGTGTTTCATGGACTTGAAACGCTACGCTCAACGCACTGCCGATGATTCCAGCAACCAGCACAGAGACGATGATTGCATCCAATAAAGCGATGCGAAATTGAGACGTGCTAGGCGTGGGTTTCTTTTGCATAGTGTTGGACGATGAGTTCGACATAGTGCGTGAGGGGCTATTCATTATTGTATGGTTTCTCGAGTACGTTCGGCAACGCGTAACCATGCGCTTCGCGCGCGGGGATTGGCATCGACTTCAGCGTCTGATGGCGCAATGCGGGCAACTTTCTTTAACGTCTTATGTTTTGAAATCAGAGGCATGGGTGTCCAGCTGGAATTTTCAATACTGGCATTGGCTTCATGCTGGATAAATTGTTTCACACGACGGTCTTCAAGCGAATGAAAGCTAATGACAGCGAGTCGTCCGCCTGCAACTAAACATTCCACGGCTTGTGGCAAAAATAAATCTAAGTCAGCGAGTTCACGATTGATTGCAATGCGAATGGCTTGAAAGCTACGTGTTGCGGGGTGTTTATGTTTTTCCCATTTTGGATGAGCAACTTTCACAACTTCTGCAAGTTCGGCGGTTGTCTCCATGCGTCCTGCTAACTTAATGGCACGTGCAATCCGCCGACTGTGGCGCTCTTCACCGAACTGATAAAGCACATCTGCAAGATCACCTTCTTCGATTTCCATCAACCAATCAGCAGCAGTAATGCCTTTGCTATTATCCATACGCATATCAAGCGGGCCATCATTCATAAAGCTAAAACCACGCTCAGCCACATCCAACTGTGGCGAAGAAACGCCTAAATCTGCCATGATGCCATCAACATGTGAATAGCCAAGTAAGTTGAGTTGTTGTTTTAGGTCAGAAAAACTAGCGTGAATCATGGTGAGCCGCGGATCGATTTGTGCCAATCGTGCACCTTCAGCTTGTGCATCCGGATCTTTATCAAATGCCAAGACACGACTATTTGAGTTTAATTTGGCTAATAGCGCACGGGTGTGTCCGCCACGACCAAAAGTAGCGTCTACATACACACCACCAGTACGACCTGCAAGCAAGGCATCAATCGTTTCGTG
>JASLFQ010000093.1 GCA_030150595.1 Aquirhabdus sp. | reverse complement strand
GGAATTTCCATCATGCGGATGTAGTTCCAAACGTCTGCACTGGTCCAATTTGCCAGCGGGTTGTATTTGATCAGTGATTTACCTGGACCGCTAAAGCCAGCGTCTGCTTGAACCACGGGCACTTCTGAACGTGTATTAGGGCTTTGATCTTTGCGTTGTCCAGTGATCCAACCATCTAAAGTCGCTAATTTTTTGCGCAGTGGTTGAATTTTACGAACGCCGCAGCACTCTTTATGATCATCTACATAGAAGCTGAATAGGCCTTTAGCATTGACCATCGCTTGAACTGGTTCTGGTTCCGGCATGCAGATTTCTAAGGTAATACCGTAGTGTTTACGAACAGTTTCAAGATATTGATACGTTTCAATATGCAGGCGACCTGTATCTAGGCTGAATACACGGAATGGTTTACCTAAGCGATGTGCCATGTCAATCAACACAACATCTTCTGCACCACTGAAAGAAATCGCGATTTCGCCTTCTTGATTTAATGCAAGTTCAATGATTTTTTGTGGTGATTGTTGGTCGAATTCTTGAGCAAGTGCGCTGACTTGGTCGATGGTTGGAATTACTGTACTCACGTGTAAGCTCCTAGCGACGGCTGGTTTATGGGTTTAGCAATTCAATTCATGCGTTTGACGAATTCTTGCGCGATGTGCTTGTTTTTACCCAGATGATAAAAACTAATCACAATTTAAACGCGTATTACTGATAGGGCATATATTCTACCTAAAGATTACTGAGACTGACAGCAATATTCCGATCCGAAGCTTCGTATTCTCTTTCAATCTATGGACGAATCGTTCAATCCACGTTAGAGTGCGTGCCATATTTATTCGTCGCTTTATTGGCTATTTTTCAATCCCTGATTGGGTGTAGGAGTGCAGTATGGAACTGGTTTGTTTAGATTTGGAAGGTGTGCTGGTTCCAGAAATTTGGATTAATTTTGCCAAGAAAGTGGGCATTAAAGAACTCGAAGCGACAACACGTGATATTCCAGATTATGATGTGTTGATGACTCAACGTTTACGTATTTTGCGCGAACATAATTTGGGTTTGCCTGACATTCAAGCGGTGATTGCGGACATGGGACCGTTTGAGGGTGCGCGTGAGTTTGTTGAATGGGTTCGCACGCATTTTCAACTCATTATTTTATCTGATACTTTTTATGAGTTTGCACATCCTTTGATGCGTCAATTAGGTTGGCCAACGATTTTCTGTCATAAATTAGAATCAGATGAAAAGGGCATGATTACCAATTATAAATTGCGTCAGCCTGACCAAAAACGCCAAGCCGTGAAATCTTTACATGCGTTGAATTTCCGTGTGATTGCTGCTGGTGATTCATATAATGACACTACAATGCTTGGTGAAGCTGATCATGGCTTCTTATTTGACGCTCCAGCCAATGTGATCGCTGAATTCCCTCAATTTGAAGCATTACATGGTTATGAAGCGCTTAAGCAAAAGATTCGTGAAGTGTCTCAACGCGATATTCCGAACTAAGTATTAGTTTAAGATACTTTGCGATTTAAGGAGCCAACTCTAATGTTGGCTTTTTTATTTTCATCATGACTTCGTGATAAAGAATGCAACTTAGAAATATCTGCACAATTTACTCACAATTGACTGAATTACAAACATATAGGCTGTTTTTTATGCATAAATAGCCGTAAAAATTAACAACAAAGATATGTTAATGACTGAAATTAGCGCTAATAATTTAAGTGTTCCTAGAATATATCTCGAATACCAAGGAGAACAAGATGCGCAATTTAAAGATCGTTTTAATTGCAGCAGGCACTCTGGCATTATCAGCCTGTGTTGTTGCACCGTACCCAGGCGCTGGATATCAGACCTATGCGCCTGAGGCTGCATATGGTGGTGATATTGCTGTTGCTGATGTTGCTCCACCTGCACCATATAACGAAGTCATCCCTGTCGCACCTTATCTAGGCGCCGTTTGGATCGGCGGATATTGGGGGTGGTCTGGTGGTAGACATGTATGGGTCGGCGGGCATTATGAACACGGTCGTCCTGGCATGGTTTACCATCAAGCAGGGTGGAGTCGTGACGGACATGGTCAGTATCATTTACGTCGCGGTGGCTGGGATCGTCATTAAGCGTTTATGTGGTCAAACTGACAAAGCTGCTATTTGAGGTATTGAATAGCAGCTTTTACGTTTAAATTATGCGGCTTGATTTGCACTATCGCATTCGAGCTGTGTTAAGATTGATAACTTTGAAATTTCTGGCTTTGGCTTGTTTATGTTTAGTTTGCACCCAAAACTCGCTCAGGATACGTTCCTAATTGGCGACTTTCCACTCTCTACCTGCCGTCTAATGAATGATATGCAGTATCCTTGGCTTATACTTGTACCTCGCGTTTCACAAGTAACTGAGCTTTATGAGCTATCTCCTCAAGATCAGGCACAATTTTTGCGTGAGTCAAGCTGGCTTTCGAGTCAATTGTCACGTATTTTTCGCGCTGATAAAATGAACGTTGCCGCGCTTGGTAATCAAGTTTCGC
Source organism: Aquirhabdus sp. (assembly GCA_030150595.1). Classification (GTDB taxonomy): domain Bacteria; phylum Pseudomonadota; class Gammaproteobacteria; order Pseudomonadales; family Moraxellaceae; genus Aquirhabdus. Next base: position 488 of record JASLFQ010000093.1, on the reverse strand, counting down.
AGTTGCATTTTCATCATATTGTCCGTTATCAAAACGATTTAACTTGGCCAAACCCAGTTTGGGGCAATCGTTCAGTTGATTACAGCGTTGAAGCTTTACAACGTATGCGTCAAACTCTGATGCTGGCTCTACGCGGTCAAAGTGAAATGCCATTTGATTGGAAAATGGATTAACTCAAGCTTTGTAAGCTGTATTTAAATTACAATACGATATACGCCAATTGATTTGAGTACGCGCAAAAATACACTCAAATCAATTGACATCAACACGAAGACACAATAAAAGAATAATAAGAAAAGTCTTACCAAAGCTAAGGATCATGGCTTTATAGTAGTTATCATTAACGCGAGCATTAAAAATATGGCGTATGCGGCCTCGATCGGATTTTTACAATGGTTTGGCCAGCAGCGCCGCACAGCTGCATATATCGTATTTATCACTATTTTTTTAATCAGTCTATACGACAATCACAATACATTTCGCTACAG
>JASLFQ010000212.1 GCA_030150595.1 Aquirhabdus sp. | reverse complement strand
GCCTTAGCGCTCAAGCAAGGCGAGTTTATTCGGCTTGCCATCCCATTCAGCAGCATCTACGGGACGTTCGCCAATCACGGTAATATTTGGCCAAACAGCGGAGAGCTCGGTATTGAGAGCAAGAAATTTTTCCTGACCTTTCGGGAGTTCATCTTCAGAGAAGATCGCATTTGCTGGGCATTCTGGTTCACAGAGTGCACAGTCGATGCACTCATCTGGATTGATGACCAAAAAGTTTGGACCTTCGTAGAAGCAATCTACTGGACATACTTCAACGCAATCTTGGTATTTACATTTAATACAGTTTTCGGTGACAACAAAGGTCATGGCGGCTGGCTACCTAAAGTCAAAAATCTTAAAATCAAAAATGGTTAAACAGCTTCTCAATGACAAAGAAACTGTTGATGAATCGAATGTCGCATAGTTTAATCGTTTTTGTCGCCTGATACCAATTCCTTTAAGTGATATAGAATATCAAGTGCTTGTTTAGGAGTAAGATCATCGACATTCAGCGCATTTAATTCATCAAGAACTGGTGATGCTTCAATCGCATTTTCAATTTGATTTGTGACATGTGCAGTTTGTGGGTTTTCTTGGCTAAAAAGGTCATCGAATAAATCATTTTGCCCTAAATGCACTGCTTGTTGTCGCTCAAGTGCACGCAAACGACCTCTCGCTTCTTTGATGACAGATGCAGGAATGCCTGCGAGTTTTGCAACTTGCAGTCCATGACTTTTGCTGGCTGCACCATCTTGAACTTGATGCAATAAAATCAATTCACCGTTAATTTCTCGTGCCGCAACATGGCGATTTTCAATGCCTGCCTGCACGCCGAGTTCGGTGAGTTCAAAGTAATGCGTCGCAAATAAACATAAGCAATGAATTCGCTTCGCTAAATCCAATACGCATGCCCAAGCCAGAGAAAGTCCATCATAAGTGCTGGTGCCACGTCCAACTTCGTCCATGAGCACGAGAGATTGGCTTGTTGCATGATGCAGAATTTGTGCAGTTTCAGTCATTTCCACCATAAAGGTGGATTTGCCACTGGATAAGTCATCCGCAGAGCCAATCCGTGTGAAGATTCGATCAACTGGACCTAAAATAGCTTTGCTGGCAGGAACGTAACTGCCTGAGTATGCAAGTAATACAATCAATGCGGTTTGGCGCATATAAGTGGATTTACCACCCATATTAGGGCCAGTAATCAGAATCAGGCGGTTATTTTGATTTAAGAACACATCATTGGGTGTAAAAGGTGCGCGGCTAACTGCTTCGACAACGGGATGACGACCACCTTCAATATCAATCAATGATTCTGCTGTAAATGCAGGACGTGCCCATCCACGCAAACGTGTCTGACTTGCCCAATTGGATAATACGTCGAAATCGGCAATTGCAGCACTCATTATTTGTAGCGGCGCGAGTTGTTGTTTGAGTTGTTCGAGTAGTTGTTCAAACAAAATCTTTTCACGCATTAATGCACGCGAATCACTGGAGAGGACTTTATCTTCAAAGGTCTTTAATTCAGGCGTGATATAGCGTTCTGCATTTTTTAAGGTTTGTCTGCGAATAAAATGCGCTGGTGCTGATTCTGCTTGAGCACGTGTGAGTTCGATAAAATAACCGCTGACACGGTTGTAGCCGATCTTCAGTGTGTTGATGCCTGTTGCGGCACGTTCACGAATTTCCATGTCGAGCAGGTATTGGCTAGCGTGGTCGCGAATTTGGCGTAATTCATCAAGCTCAGCATCAAAACCATCGGCAATCACACCGCCTTCGCGTAAAAGTACAGGCGGCAGTTCATTAATGGCTTGAGTCAGTAAGTTGTGGACATTATTAAACTGACCAAGTTGGTGGCTTAGTTCATCGAGTAGGCTTTTATCTTCGAGTTGCTCCCAACCTTTGCCATGTAATGCTGGTTTTAATGCGTGGTGAAGTAATGGTAATTGTCCACAAGTTTGGCGAAGTTGTACAAGGTCGCGTGGACGAGCAGTACCTAATGCAATACGCCCAAGCACGCGCTCCACATCGCCGATATTTTTGAGCACAATTCGAATGGGTTCGTCGTGAAAACCATTTTTCAATCGCGCAATGGCATCTAAACGTGCATCTAAAACTTGAGTATCGCGTAGCGGTTGCATAAGCGTGCGCGCCAGTAAACGGCTGCCCATTGCGGTTTGGCAATCATCGACCAGCGCGAGAAGCGAAGTGCCATGCTCAAACAACGGATCAACGATTTCTAAATTGCGTCGTGTCACTGGATCAAGTGCAATGAATGAGTCCATCGATTCAAGGCGTAAATGCTGAATATGTGGCAAATTACTTTGTTGGGTTTCACGTGCATAGTGGAGCAGTGCAGCAGCGGCGGCTTGTGCCAGCGGTAAATGATCTATGCCAAAACCAGATAAGGTGCTGGCATTGAATTGACGACACAGCGTCTCATTGGCATTTTTAAGGTCGAAATCGACGTTAGGTCGGCGTGTAATGGCTGTATTTGTATTGTTTGATGTGCCACCACAAAGTTGTTTCACATCATCCAATGTCATTTTTTCTTGTTGAATGAGGTTTTCATCAATGAGCAATTCAGCAGGGGCAATCCGCGCAAGTTCTATGGTCAAACGTACGGTATCAAAGCCAATTTCTTGTACGGTTAATGCACCTGTAGCAAGTTCAAGGACAGCGATACCGACACGGTTTTTCTGCAAGCAAAGTGCTGCCATTCGCACGGCACGATGACTTGGCATCAGTGCTTCATCCGTCAGCGTTCCAGCCGTCAGAACACGAACGACCTTACGCTCAACAGGACCTTTCCCAGTCACCTCACCGACTTGTTCACAGATCGCAACCGTTTCGCCTGCTTTGACTAAGCGGGCTAAATAACCTTCCGCTGCGTGATAAGGCACACCCGCCATCGGAATTGGTTCGCCGCCAGATTTACCGCGATGGGTGAGAGTAATGCCTAAAAGTTTAGCCGCCCGATGTGCATCTTGAAAAAACAGCTCATAGAAATCGCCCATTCGATAAAACAACAAGGCATGAGGATATTCACGTTTGGTATTCAAATATTGCTGCATCATAGGAGTATGCGAAGCAATGTCATCATGAGGTTGATGTGAGCGAGCGGTTGGTTCTGACATGAGGGTCATCTGTTTAGAATCATCATTTTTACGGTAAAAGACGGACGTATGATACCGAAAAACCTGACGGGCGGAGTCAGATTTTTCTGAAGTCGTTTTGAGGTTGATTTGATGTTTAGGTTTTTCTAATGTTTAGTGGTGCTGTGGGGTGTGAATGTGGCTGTGAGCATGATGGTCGCCTTTTTCACAGTTTTCATCAGCGGTCACACGATCAGCAATCGCCGTCACCTCAATCAGAACTTTATATTCAGGGTCTGGCATTTTTGCGCCGACAGTAGTGCGGGCAGGCGTATGTCCTTGTGGAACCCAATCATCCCACACCGAATTCACGGCAGCATAATCACCTACTGATGCCAAATACACGCGCGCTGAAACGATATTGGTCTTATCTGCACCCACATGCGACAGTAAGCGATCAATATACATCAGGATTTCACGGGTTTGTCCTGTCACATCCATCGAGGTGTGCTCTGCAACCTGCCCAGAAATATAGATCATATTGACCGTGCCCACTTGAGCGACAGACATTTCACTAAATCGTGGCCCCATTTCATGCCGTGTAATGTTCATACAAACTCCGTATTTGATGTATATCAATAACACATTGAATCAATCGTTAGATGAGAGATCTATTTTTATTGAATAGTTCACTCACCCGCATTCATTTTCCTTAACATTTCAATCAAAAACTATGCCAGCTGTTTCATTTACTGTGTTGCGTTATATCTGTACGATTCCACCAGCCGCCACCTAACGCTTGAAACAGTGCAGCCGTATCTTGCAGACGATTGGCTTGGGCTTGGATCAGATTCAGTTCGGCTTGTTGTTCATTTTGTTCAATTGGCAGATAGGCGGCAATGCTCATATCGCCCAATGCAACTTGCTGTTTGGCAATCGCTGCACTTTTGGTCGCAAGGCGTTCAGATCTCATTGCTGTATTGAGTGCATTGGTATCGGATTGAATCGATTGTAAAACATCGGCGACATTCTGGAATGCACCCAACACAGTGCTGCGATATTGTGCTGCCGCAAGATCGTATTGCGCTTGTGCAACGCGCTGTTTGTGCCTGAGCGTTCCGCCATCAAATATAGGCTGAGTAATGCCGCCTGCCAATGTCCAGAATTGACTCGATGATTTCAATAAATCCGCCAACGTGCTGCCAGATGTGCCGTAACTACTGACTCCCAATGTGATATTTGGTAAACGATTGGCAATCGCGGCTCCGACATTGGCATTGGCTGCCCGTAACTGTTCTTCTGCTGCACGAATATCAGGGCGATGCTCAACCAAGGTTGACGGCAGGCTAACTGGAAGTTCATTCGGGAGTTCAAGACTGCCAATAGAAAATTGCTCTGCCAATGTATCACTTGGGAATTGTCCCGCCAGAGATTTAATCAAGTCGCGTTGAATGGCTAATTGTTTTTCCAATGGCGGCAAAGTGGCTTCTATGGTCGCGAGTGCAGCGTCTTGAGTTGTGACATCGACCGTCGATGCATCGCCCAATGCAAGCTGATGTTTGACTGTTTCCAATAATGCTTTTTGACTTGCGATCAAATCATGGGTAATGCGAATTTGATCACGCAGCATTGCTTCTTGAATTGCAGCACTGACGACATTACTGCTGAGTGTGAGGTAGGTGCCTTCGAGTTCAAATCTTGAAGCTTCTGCCTGTGCTTTTAAGGATTCAACCTGACGACGGTTTGCACCAAATAAATCTAATGTATATGAGACATTGACCTGTGCAGTTTGCAAGTTATAAATATAGCTGTTTGAGGCCAGTGGACTAGCGAGCACTGCTGCAGTTTTTTCTCGCGATGCGGCATAGGCGACATCGACAGTAGGGTAGTAAGCACCTTGCTGTGCTTTCACACCTTCAATGGCAGCACGGAGCGTGGCCTGAGCAGCAGTCACGTTTGGATTATGCTGCAAACTGCTAGTCACCAAGTCATTTAAGGCTTGAGAGTGAAAGACTTCCCACCATTGGGAAGGAATATCTTTTGTGACTAACTGTTGAGACTGAAGAGTCGCATCGCTTGCTGCATCGGATGCTGTCGATTTCTCAGTATACGCATTCGGCAACGTGTCTTTCGGACGTGCATAGTTTGGCCCCATGACACATCCACCCGCCATCAAGCATGAAAGCGTCATCGCAGTGAGTGCGAAAGCTTGGCGTTGATTTGAGTGCCGATCTGATTCAGAACGTGCCAATACATTTGCCAAGAAGGAATCCATTTTTGGCAATGTGCCATTGATAAACATAGCCATTAGCGATTCCTCCGTAGTTTTGGAAAACTCCATTTTCTTTTTTCAAAGA
>JASLFQ010000069.1 GCA_030150595.1 Aquirhabdus sp. | reverse complement strand
AACAAATTTAACGAAAAGCGGGTTACGACAACAGGCTTTAGATTGTCCGTTTTGGCATGCTGTGTCAGTGCTGCGATTGGCGGCACTGCATTTGCAGATGATGTGATTGATTTGGGTACAGTCAGTGCATCGCGTACTACTGCTGCGCCAGAGCAACCACAATCACGTCTTAAGCAAGTGAATCCGCTAAAGGATTTGCCAGCTGCTGCTCAAACAGCAATTTCGCAAGGTTCATTAACCGCGAGTTCGGCGCAATCTCAAGTCAGCGATAATTATATTCGCAACGCGTTGACACCGACCGCAGATTTTGCTCAAGTCATTGCGATGACACCAGGCACATTCAGCTTTAGTCCGAACGGTGCAAACTTGGGTCAATCAAGTACATATTTCCGTGGGTTCTCTGACGGCAACTACTCAATGACATTTGATGGGATTCCGTTTCAGGATACCAATTCGCCAACGCATCACTCATGGGTGTTTTTCCCAGCTCAGATTCTGGGTGGCGCAGTTGTAGATCGTAGTCCAGGTACTGCATCAACATTAGGACCTGCAAACTTCGGTGGTTCAATTAATCTGTTGTCCCAAGCATTAACACCTAATCCAAGTGGCAGTGTGACTGCATCTTATGGAACTTGGGATACCAGACTATTCGCTGCACAAGTAGATACGGGTAATTTTGGTCCAGATGGCTCATCTAATTTGATGATCAATGCTAACCAATTGAACTCTGATGGTTATGAAACTCTGAACGACCAACAACGTCAAAATCTTTCTGCAAAATATCAATACGCATTGACTGAGAATACGATTCTGACATTGTTCGGTACGACTGAAGAAGTGAAGGCAAATACTGCAAATGGTTCACCAACTCGTAGCCAATTGGCTCAATATGGCAATGACTATTATCTAGTTGATGATCCAAAACAACCTAACTATCAAGGTTACAACTTCTACCGTGTTCATACTGATTTTGAATATGCAGGATTAGTCTCTGATCTAGGTTGGGGTTGGAAGTTAGATAACAAACTTTATGGTTATGATTACCATAACGTTCAGTTTTATGACAGTGCTTTGCCTGGCAGCAAAAATGCGATCGGTCCAACGAGCGCGATTGATAAACTGAATGCTTATCATACCTTCGGTGACATTTTACGGATTAGCCAAGATTCAAGCTATGGCACGTTACGTTTAGGGGCGTGGGTAGAACAAGCGGATACAAATCGCCATCAGATTCCATCGAATCCTGTGACAGAGGTGGATACTTTCCCGCCGAAGTTTGATCAAGCATTCACGACCAAAACGTTACAGCCGTACGTTGAATATGCGTACCGTCCAACGGATGCCTTGACGATCACACCAGGCGTGAAATATGCGCACTACGATCAAGACTTCATCCAGTTCCCTGGAAAAATCCAAGGTAACTTGGGTGGCTTGCCATCAATCACCACATCAGCAACTTATAGCGATTGGCAGCCTTCGATCGACGTGCACTACATGTTGCAAAAAGATTGGTCTGTCTATGCTCAGTATGCTTATGGCGACGTGATTCCATTGTCTAGCGTGTTTGACGTGACGGGTTCTAAGGTACAAACCAATCCAAAACCAACGCTGAGCAAAACCGCTCAAATTGGTTCTGTTTGGAAGTCTGATCGCTTCACGTTTGATGTTGATGCATATCACATCAACTTTGCGAATGCTTATACGTCGTCGGTTGATCCAACAACAGGTGAAACTAACTACTATTCAGCAGGTACCTCGACAGCTCAAGGTGTTGAAGCTGAAAGTAATATCTTGTTCGGTGGTGGCGTTAGTCTCTATCTGAATGCGACGTACGGTACGAACAAGTATGACAGCGACCCTCTCAAAGGACAGACTGCTGCAAATGCTCCAACCAATACAGAAGCTGTTGGCGTGAACTATGCACAGTCACGTTGGAATGTGGGTGTGTTGAGTAAGTGGATTGGTTCACAGTGGAATGCGAATGGCAATGTTCCAGATGCAGTCAAAATTGCGGCATTTAACATGACCAATTTTTATGCAAACTACACTTTGCCATGGGCATCTCAGCCATCGCTTAGCACCAAGTTCCAATTTGCGATCAATAACATGTTCAGCAATCAGAACGTTGTCGGTGTAAGCCCTGCAAATGGTCCAACCTCATCGTCACCATTCACGCCATCAGGCAACGATCAGATGACATTGAATGCACCACGTAGCTTTACATTCACAGTGACTCAAAACTTCTAAAAGCGAGTCTTTTTTAAGAATGAGTTAGTCAATCAATCACAAAGGGAGTGGCTCAATGGCGACTCCCTTTGTTAATTTTCATGTAGTTAAACAAAAAGTGATCTTATGAATATTTCTCATTTAATTCAGTTGGCGAATGATTCGGGCGGCACGCTCTATTTGATGGTCATCTTATTGCTCATCGCGCTGACCGTCATCATCGAACGTACTCGTTATTTGTCTTTTATGTTGCAGGGCGGTGAGCAAATCATCGACATGCTAAAGAAGAATCAAGGGCAGAGTGACTTGAATCAGTTCGCAGAAAAAATGACGAATTTGCCACATGCACGATTGCTTGATGTACTTAAACATGAGCCAGCGAATGTTAATCCTGCAGTGCTGAGTGATCATTTGGAAGAAGCCTTGATGCATCAAGTGCCAACCTTAGATCGTTCACTGTGGGTTTTGGATACCGTTATTACTCTGGCACCATTATTAGGTTTGTTTGGTACGATCATCGGCATGTTTAATGCATTTAATGTGATGGGTGATATCCAAAATAATACCGCACAAGTCACTGGTGGCATTGCCGAAGCGCTGATTGCGACCGCATCTGGTTTGTTGATTGCGATTATTGGATTGGTGTTTTTTAACGGTTTACACACGCGTGTCCGTGAAGTATTGCATCAATTAGAAACCATCAAAATCATGTTGGTCAATCGACATCAGCAGCATAAGTGGTCTACAACCAAGCAAGCAGTTTCTGAACATAGTCATGGTTCTACAACTCAACAAGTTCGAGCAGGAATCTAATATGCGTTACCTTGAAACCAAAAAGGCACGCATTGAAATCATTCCCATGATCGACATCATGCTTTTCTTATTGGTTTTCTTTGCCATGATGGTCTTGAAGATGATCCCCACATCAGGCCATGTGACGAAGTTACCAACAAGTTCGACAGCCGTGACCATTCCACCGATCAAATTGCTGGTTGAGATTACGCCAGAACATACGATCATGGTGGAAAATCATGTGGTGACGTTACAGCAATTGACCGCGATGCTTCGTCAACGTGATAGCAAAAAAACCGTAGTGACCATTGCGGGCGATCAAAATGCTTCGCTACAGACGGTGATGAGCGTGATTGATGCGATCAAGTTGGGTGGAGCGACTGAAGTTGCGCTTTCTGCGCGTAGCGTTGATAGTCAGAAGACCGCACCATGACAGTTGAATTCAGAAATCCAATCAAAAATCAGTCGTTTCAGGCGTTTGGTTTAGCCGTGCTTGTTGAGGTCATCTTGTTTTTGGGTGCTGTGGGATACAGCATGATGCATGTGCGGACTGAAGGTGTGGCAACGGAAGAAGTCATTACCTTGGCTCCTGAGGCGCCGCCTGAACCAAAGCATGAAGTAGCTAAGCCTAAGCCTGCTCCGCCAAAGCCCAAAAAAGAGATTGAGCCGAAGCCAGTTAAGCAAAAAGTGGTCGAACCTAAACCTACGCCACCGCCTTTGCCTAAGCCTGCTATCGATAAGACGCCACCAACACCAGTTGCTACGCCGACAGCCGCAACCGAGCCTGCGCCACCACCAACACCTGCTCCTCAACCTGTGGTGAAAAGCGAGGTTGATCCGCATGTGATCAATACGTATGCCGCAAAACTTTTGGCAGCAGTACAAGCCGCAACACATTGTCCAAGTGATGTGCAATTTGTCGGACGTGTCCGTGTAGCATTCAGTTTGAAAGATACTGATCCGCGCAATGTACATGTGCTCAATGGTAGTGGTGTTTCGGCGATTGATGATGCGGCACGTCATGCAGTTGTGGATGCGGTGATTCCTGAACCACCTGCTGAAATGAAAGGCAGTGAGCGCAATTATCAAACTTGGGTTAATTTATCGTGTCAGTAATGGCCTTTAATTAGCCATTCAACATATCCAACATCGCCATCAAGGATAAATTATGAAGACATTATCAAAGTCACTGACAACGCTATTGCCGATTGTATTGATTCCATTGACGATGTTTGGATGTACTTCCATGTCGCCTAAACATCTTTTCGGGGCGGGGCAACCTAATGTCATTTCTTATGTGATTTTGGGTGCGAATGGTGTTCCCGTTGTTCGCGCATTGACGCATAGCGCACAGTGTCCGATGCTGACTGTTGATGACCAGAATGTCGTCATGGATGTTCGTGCTAAAGCAGAAACCATTCCACAACGACTAACGATGTCTGATCCAGCAGATTCTAAACCGTCTGAATTTCAGGTTTTAACCTGTGAAAAGACCATTCCAATTGACACTCATTCAGCGAGCGTAGCAGGGCAGGTTTTGCCTTTGCCTAAGCATGATTTCACTCGCATTGTTGTGATTGGCGATACAGGTTGCCGCTTGAAGAAATCAGAGAAAGCATACCAAGCGTGTAATGATCCAGCGCAATATCCATTTGCCCAAGTCGCACAGCAGGCAGCGGCATGGAAGCCAGATTTGGTGATTCATGTCGGTGATTTACTCTACCGTGAGAATCAATGTCCTGATGGTGTTGCAGGTTGCAAAGGCAGTCCTTGGGGTTATGGTTGGGATGCGTGGAATGCTGATTTCTTTGCACCGAGCCGAGTGCTGATGCAGGCTGCTCCTTGGGCGATGGCGCGTGGCAATCACGAGTCATGTCTACGTGCGGGTCAAGGTTGGTGGCGCTTTATCGATCCACGACCGCTGGTTGCAGGACAAGATTGTAATGATGCCGCGAATGATGACACGGGTGATTACAGCGATCCGTATGCAATTCCGCTGGGTGGTGATGCACAGTTGATTATGCTGGATACGGCAAATACTGCAGGCAAACCGATTCCAGAAGGCGATATTCGTGAAGTGAAATATCGTGATATGTATCATAAGCTTGAGGCGTTATCACAAAATGCTTCATATAATATTGGTGTAAATCATCATCCAATCTTAGGGTTTGCTGCTAAGAAAGATAAAAAAGGCAATATTAAATTATTGCCTGGTAATGAAGGTTTGCAATCAGTTTTTTCCAAGATCAATCCTTTAATGTTGCCACCACGCGTCAATGCGATGTTGTCTGGTCACGTCCATCTCTGGCAAGAAGTGAGTTTCTCTTCGCCGCATCCAACTCAGTTTGTTGCTGGATTCTCTGGAACAGAAGAAGAGACTGTGCCGCTGCCTGCAACATTGCCTGAAGGTGCTACGCCAGCGGTTGGTGCAGTCGTCGATCACTTTAGTTCGTGGAACACGGGTTTTGGTTTTATGACGATGGAACGTACAAGTACGGCAAGTAATCAGTGGTTGGTCAAAGTTTGGAATAGCAAAGGTCAGCAAGTGAATACCTGTCATATCGAAGGGAAGAATTCGGTCTGTGATATTGGACAAGTTCAATAGGGGGGATTCTATGCTAACCCTCATTAGCTTTATGTTTACTCATGCAGGCATGATCACAACGGGTGCTTTCTTGGTCACTGCGCTGATTGCTGTGATACAAAAGAATTGGATTTTGTGCCTTGCTTACTTGTGTATGTCCTTGTTTATGGTGTTGAATTATTTTCCTCCGACTGCGTATTTGTCGATGCGGATTATTAATCCGATCATGTGGATTTCATTTGCGCTATTTATATTTTTGACTAGTTTGTCTGTTAAAAAACGACAACCGAGTACTTTGGAAATTGAGCGCTGGAATAAACAGAAAGCCAGAGGGATACGACGTTTTGTGCTGATCTATGGCGTGCTGTTATTCGGGGGACTCATGTTCGTTTTCATGTCTATTGGGTTGTTTTCAATGCATGAGACAGGCGTTCAGATGCGCCATCCAATCACGATTCACAGTATGATTTTTAGTACAGCACTTTGTTTAATCGGCGGTGTTTTCTTTGGTTTATGCAGGAGTTTCGTTACCGAAATACGATGAGTCATATATCTGATGGACAGTAGATCGTGCACAAAAGAATGATTAGATGTAAATAGCGGAGAGAAATTGAGCCAAATGGCGGAGTAATATTGAGCC
>JASLFQ010000063.1 GCA_030150595.1 Aquirhabdus sp. | reverse complement strand
CGATTTGGGACGACAGGGCGTTCATTAGCGTTAATCAATAATGCCAATACTCAAGCAACCTTGCCGATTGCCAGTCGTACCAGTATCGCGCGTGCATTAGCGCGTATTGGCGAACAAATGAATCCTGATGATGTGTTATTTTTATTCATGACATCGCACGGCAATCAAAATGTATTTGAGTTGGCGAATGATCCGATTAGCCTGACTTCGCTTGATCCACAATGGCTGCGCGAAACGTTGGATCGCTCTAATATTCGTTGGCGTGTACTGGTGATTTCAGCGTGTTATTCAGGAAGTTTTATTCCTGCGTTGGAGTCGCCTGATACGATCATCATCACGGCATCTGCTGCGGATCGTCCATCATTTGGTTGTTCGACTGAAGCGGATTATACGTATTTTGGTAGGGCGTTCTTTGCGAATGCGATGCGGACACAGAACTCACTCGCTTCGGCATTTAGCGCGGCGCAAGCAGAAATTGCTGTGCGTGAAAAGCAAGAGGGTTTTCCGCCGTCTAATCCACAGATGCAAGTGGGCAGTAATATTGCGATGGTTTTGCCCCAACTGGAGAGTCGATTGTTCCCAACTGCGGATGTGACGCCAGTGACGACGCCTGTTGTCGCACCTGCGAGTTCTTCGGGCAGTAAAGCACTGGCTAAACTCTCGCAATTAGAGAAATTGTCGTCGATTCATTTATTACCGAAGACCGATAAACCAAGACCGATTGCACCTGTGACACCGCCATAATGCTAGGGTTTAATTGATAACGCTCTCATAAATAAACGTTCTGATAAGGATTTCCAGATGAAAACACGCGCCGCGATTGCATGGTCAGCAGGACAACCACTGACGATTCACGAAGTTGATCTGGCACCGCCGCGTGCGGGTGAAGTGTTGGTCGAGATTAAAGCCACGGGGATTTGTCATACCGATTATTACACCTTGTCAGGCGCTGATCCTGAAGGGCGTTTTCCTGCGATTTTGGGACATGAAGGTGCGGGTGTTGTTCTCGAAGTGGGCGCAGGCGTGACATCACTGAAAGCTGGCGATCACGTGATTCCGCTCTACACGCCAGAATGTCGTCAATGTAAATTCTGCCTTTCACAAAAAACTAATCTTTGCCAAGCCATTCGTTCAACTCAAGGTCAGGGTTTAATGCCTGATGGCACATCGCGTTTCTCACTCGATGGGCAGCCGATTTTGCATTATATGGGCACATCGACGTTCGCCAATCACATCGTTGTCCCTGAAATTGCCTTGGCAAAAATCCGCTCGGATGCGCCATTTGATAAAGTCTGTTATATCGGTTGCGGTGTGACGACTGGCGTTGGTGCTGTGTTGTTTACGGCCAAAGTTGAAGCAGGCGCGAATGTCGTGGTGTTTGGTTTGGGTGGCATTGGGCTAAATGTGATTCAAGGTGCCAAGATGGTTGGCGCGGGAAAAATCATTGGGATCGATACTAATCCAGCGCGTGAAGCGATGGCGCGTAAATTCGGGATGACCGATTTTATCAATCCGAAAGATGTGCCGAATGTGGTTGATCGTATTATTGAGCTGACTGATGGCGGTTCGGATTATTCGTTTGAATGTATTGGTAATACGACGACGATGCGCCAGTCACTTGAGTCGTCGCATAAAGGTTGGGGACGCAGCATTATCATTGGCGTGGCGGAAGCGGGTGCTGAGATTAGTACGCGTCCATTCCAGTTAGTCACTGGGCGTAAGTGGGAAGGTTCGGCGTTTGGCGGGGCGCGTGGGCGTACCGATGTACCGAAGATTGTGGACTGGTATATGGATGGCAAGTTGAATATCGATGATTTGATTACGCATCATTTGCGTTTGGATCAGATCAATGAGGGCTTTGATTTGATGAAACGTGGTGAGTCGATTCGGTCAGTTATTGTGTATTGATGAGGTGTTTTGATTGATAGCATTGGTGCAATGCGCTTGGGCTTATTGCACCTTACGATAACTGGTATTGATATGAAACGGCACAATATTACAGCAATGATCACGTTATGGATTGTGTGGCCGTTAATATCTACATTCACAGTTGTTTTTGTATCGCACTATTTTCAATGTCCCGTAGATGAGGGTGGCGCTCATCCTTGTGTGGTACTTGGTACTGATGTTGGTGAGTATCTGTACACTTTCGGGAACATGTTTTGGTTTTTTCTATTTACATTGCCTACGGGGCTTCTTGCGATTCTTGCATGTCTAGTTATTTATTTTGTAAAACGCTGGCGGCGTTAGTATTTCAGCCCGAGTAGGTCGCAATAAGCCCCAGCGCATTGCACCAACTTTCACATGATACATTACCAAATCTAATTAATATCCAACAAAAAATGTCCAATTATCTCCGCATAAAAAACAAAGGCGGCATCTATTTCTTTACCGCCAACCTATTGCAACGTAAAAAATAATCCTCTACTCATCACTCATATTGACGCATTACGCGAGGCAATTAAATACACTAAAAAGAATCACCCATTTATCATTCATGCATGGGTTGTTTTACCTGATCATATGCACTGTATCTGGGAGTTACCCGAAATGGATGATGATTCGTTACGTTGGTGACAAATCAAAATCTGCTATCCCCACTGTTTCCCCAGTTCTTCAAGTCCAGCCTTCTGTAAATCTTCTGGACTCATCAGAATGCGGAATTTACAACTGGCTTGGAAGTAGAGAAAAAATGGTTCAGAGAAGAGCGGAATATTCGATGCTTCTTTGACATCTACGACGAAAATTCCGCCGCGCTTTCCATCTTGTTCTGTGAAATAGGCTGCTTCAGGTTTGATTGTTTCAAGGATTTTCCCAATCATTTCACCCACTTTTCCGCTTCTGACCAAAGAATTAAACGGCTCGATAGGAAAATCAACAGTAAGTAACATTTTCATGTGATAACTCCTGTGTTTGCGGCATTTGAAAAGCGGTGCCGCATATGACAAATGTTTAAGCCATCGCGTTATGCACTTGCTGATCTATGAAACATGGCGGACATCAGGAGCAATGTGACGGCCAACTCACTGCGCCAATACCCACTATATTTTGGTAAGGCGTCGCCAATATCGGCGACGCGACGATGGTAGAAAATATGCGCTCCGGCATCTGGTAGAGCAGCTTGATCTGGATAATTCCTGCTTGGCACAAAGGCAAGCCGAACGAACGGTGCAATGTGCATGAACCCTACAACAGGAGATTTACAGGACGAACACGTGCCACGATTAACCGCTGGTGGAAGGCGATATTTTTTGAATTGAACGGTGTGATCTTCTGGCAAAACGACGTCACGCGCCCAAAAGACCGTGACGTCAGCGTAAGGTTGTTGATATACCGACTGACAGATTGCACAGTGACACAAGAAGCGTGCGAGCGGTTTTGCAGTAACAACAAACTGAGAGGTGCCGCATGGGCATGTGCAGGTATGGCTCAGTGCTTCATTTGACACGATCCATCTCCTCTTTTTTATGAAAATTTGTAGTAATTAGTATGTGATTGTTTGTTTTGTAATCGATTAATGTGTCACTAAGGCAGTATGTAGTCAAGATGCTTTTGACAGGCGGTTGGGTGTACAAAGTCCTATTTAGCAGTATAGAGCACGTACTATGAGCGTTCACCTAGCAAGTCAATTGAGTTGAATAATACACAGAGCTTCTAAACGTATATGCGTCATGCATTAATTACATTTTTTCTCAACTGATCGGTCTTCGCATACAAAATCGCAGCAATCACTTCGTCGTCATTTGGACGAAATGCACCAAACATTACTTTCCGAGACAGAACAACTCCTTCAGCATTAATCACAACGATCGCGCGCGTAAGCCGTGTGGGCATCCACCAATGATGACTATATTTTTTAGTCACATCACGACCAATGTCAGCAAGCAGTGGTAGAGGAAGATTATGGTGTTGGGCAAACCGACTGTGTGATTCTATTGAGCCATTTGAGATGCCGATAACAGCAGCACCCGTTGATAAGTATTCTGTCCAGTGATCACGAACGGAACACAGTTGCTTTGTGCAAACATAGGTCTCATCTTTTGGATAGAAAAGTAGCGCGACAACTTGACCACGTCGCTCAGATAATCGCCAAGGTTCGCCTGAAGTGTTATTGAGAATAAAGTCTGGGGCGAGTTCGCCGACTTTCGCCATTTTTTGTTGATTGATGACTAATTGATTCATATGACTTCCCTCTAAAAGATATTCCTTTCATTTAGATAGATTGGCTGTAAGGCTTGCTTTATATTCATGCCAAACTATCATTGGGTCGATCATGCGTTAATGCTTTTTCAATCCTATTAGATTCCTTCTGAGAACAAGATGCAAATACTCAATTCATCCCGCTGCTTTAATGGCGAACAGCGTTTTTATCAGCATGATTCTAGTGTCATTGGATTGCCAATGAAATTTGGTGTTTATTTGCCGCCGCAAGCATTGGCAGGCAGCTCGTGTGAAGAGCCGTGTCCAGCATTATTTTATCTGGCAGGATTAACCTGTACTGAAGAAACCTTTGCAATTAAAGCGCACGCACAGCAAATTGCTGCTGAGTTGGGCGTGATCTTGATTTCGCCTGATACCAGTCCGCGTGGTGAGAGTGTGGCGAAGGCAGATTATTGGGATTTGGGGCAAGGTGCGGGATTCTATGTCGATGCGACCCAAGCGCCGTGGACGCCGCATTTTCAGATGGAGTCTTATTTGATTGATGAGCTTTACCCACTAATAAAAAGTACCTTCAATGTTCAGCGCATCAGCATTTTTGGGCATAGTATGGGTGGTCATGGCGCGTTGACACTGGCGCTACGTCATCCAGAGTTGTTTGCATCTGTGTCAGCAATTGCGCCGATTGCCGCGCCGATGGATTGTCCTTGGGGTGTGAAAGCATTCACCAATTATTTAGGCAATGATCAAACTCTTTGGGCTGAACATGATGCAAGTCGTTTGATCGAAGCGAAAGGGAAGCTATTCGATAACATTCTTGTTGATCAAGGTTTAGAAGATCAATTTCTGAATCAGTTACATCCTGATCGTTTGGAAGTCGCGTGTGCTCGTGTGGGACAGCCGCTGAATTTACGTCGTCATGCGGGATATGATCATGGTTATTATTTTATTCAAAGTGTGATTGCTGATCATGTGCGTTATCATATGCAGGCGTTGCGCTAAGATTCATATTTTTGCGTAATTGATAGCCGAATTTGCCACTCATTTTGCCAGAGCTTGTTATGACTCAACCTTATTGGATTGCCCCGTCGATTTTATCCGCTGACTTTGCCCGTTTGGGTCAAGATGTTGAAAACGTACTGAATGCTGGCGCGGATGTGGTGCATTTTGACGTGATGGATAATCACTATGTGCCGAATCTGACGTTTGGTTCGATGATTTGTACTGCGCTGCGTAGCTATGGCATTACTGCGCCGATTGATGTGCATCTGATGGTCGAACCAGTGGATCGGATGATTGAGTATTTTCTGGAGGCGGGCGCGAGCATCATTACCTTTCATCCAGAAGCGACGCCGCATATTGATCGCTCATTGCAGTTGATTAAGGCTGGCGGTGCGAAGGCAGGCTTGGTATTTAATCCTGCGACGCCGCTGCATTATCTGGATTATGTGATGGATAAAGTCGATCAAGTGCTGCTGATGAGTGTCAACCCAGGCTTTGGTGGTCAAAGTTTTATTCCGAGTACGCTGGATAAATTGCGCGTTGCGAAGCAGATGATTGAGAAAAGTGGACGTGATATTCGCTTGGAAGTCGACGGTGGTGTGAATGTGAAGAACATTCGCGCGATTGCTGAGGCGGGCGCGGATATGTTTGTTGCGGGTTCGGCGATTTTTAGTCAGCCTGATTATAAGACGGTGATTGATGCGATGCGTGCGGAGTTGGCGCAGGTTCAAAGGTAGATCAGAAGTAAAGTTCACTGAGCGGAGTCGAAGTGAACATCTCAACCTTCTTCTAATCTGAAAGCGCGCATTTCGACTTCGCTCAATGTGCTAGCTTTTTTTAAATTCATTATTTGAAATAATAGTTCACTGAGCTTGTCGAAGTGAGAGTGGGGAGCGGTGCTAAAGCCATCCCCCTCCCGACCTCCCCCTTGAAGGGTGAGGAGATTGATAAATGATTAAAAACTAATCCTGATTATTCTCAATAGAATGTTCGTCTTGATAGACAAACTTGGGAATTTCCCAGTGGTATTTGATTGCTAAGAGGCGGAATAAGAATCCACCAAATAGGGTAATCACCATACTTTGTTCATCGGCAAGGTTCAGCTGTAAACAGCCGAGATAAAGTGCGGCGCTGGCGAGTGCAACGCTGGCGTAGAGTTCTTTTTGGAAAATGAGCGGAATATCGTTACACAGAATATCGCGAAGAATCCCGCCAAATACCCCAGTAATCACGCCAAATACAGCACAGATCAACAAGCTCTGCTTAATCAGTCCATGCTGCTGCATATCGAGCGCGACTTGGCAGCCCAGAATCGTAAAGGCAACTAATCCAACCGCATCCAATACCAAAAATAATGATTTTAGATGCTTCATCAGCGGTGCAATGACGACTGTAATCAACGCTGCAAGACCAGTCAGTGCAAGATATTCAGGATGTTTGACCCAAGTCAGCGGGTAATGTCCGAGCAACACATCACGCACTGAACCGCCGCCTAATGCAGTCACACAAGCAATCAACACCACGCCAAACAAATCCATGCTGCGCCGCCCAGCGGAAAGCGCGCCTGTCATGGCTTCAGCGGTGATGGCGATGATATAAATAATGGTCAGCATGTATGGCGATGGTGTTGGTCAGTTTTAGTGCGCGCATTCTAACCGACAAAATCATTTTAATGGTGGATTTGTACTGACTAGACAATCCAAGTTGAACAGCACTTTTTAAATTTAGTGCCATTGCCGCACGGACACGGATCATTGCGCCCAAGATTGAGCGGAGCGGTTGGGTCGAGAAAATACCAACGGTCTTTGATCTTCACAAAACCCGATTTTTCTAAATGTTGGTGTTCGCCTTGAGCATCTTTCCATTTCGCCATAAATGTCACAGTCGCGTGAATTTTATCAGCGAGCTCCTCGAAGTTTTGCACGTCTAATCCGAGCCAAGTGCTTTGCGTTGACCAAGCACGAATGCCATTTTGGTCTAATAGTTTTTGCTGTGCAGGTAAGGTCGTGGCAACCAGATAATCAATTAAACCGAGTGCATACGCGCTGTAACGAGAGCGCATGAGTTTTTCAGCAGTCGGTGCGGGTTCGCCTGCGTGGTATTTGCCGCAGCAGTTGATGATGAGGTTTTGTGGATTGCAGGGGCAAATTTGCATAAGCGAATTAGGTCTTAATAAAGTTAATGAGCACAGGAATGATGGAGCCAACGAGTAATAGCGCCATGACAATATTAAAGATTTTCTGATGCTTTGGGCATTGCAAAAAGCGTTTTAAATTCGCGCCAAAGAACAGCCAAGTTGCCGCACTTGGAAATGCGGTGATGAGGAATATTAACGCAATGATACCGATTTGCTGAAAAATATTTGTGCTTAACGTGGTGTAAGTCGCGATTGCTCCTGTCGCCATGATCCAAGCTTTTGGATTGATCCATTGAAATAAAGCGGCTTGCCAAAAGTTGAGTGGCTTGGATTTGGCACTATCGATCTCATGTGTTTTTGTGGTCGCAATGATCCACGCCAGATAGAGTAAATAAAGAATGCCGAAAGTCTGAATAACGGTATGCGTGATCGGGAAGCGTTCAAAAACGCTACCGAGTCCAACACCAATCAGCAGCACCATGACTGGAAAACCAAGACAGATGCCAAAGAGATGCGGTAGGCTTTTTTTCACACCATAATTTAAGCCAGAACTCATCAGCATCACGTTATTTGGGCCAGGCGTGATCGCAGCCGAAAAGGCAAATAAGAGGAGTGCGAGGTAGAGTTCGATATTGGGAAGTTGCATGACCGTGTAATTTTTGATTTCAATGAAAATTCAGTATGCCTATTTTAATGAAACAAAAAAAGTCATTTGACTTGGATGTGATTTTTTGAAGTGTCTGATTCTTTGAAACCTTTGGTCGGGATATTTGAACCATGCGTCAAATCTGAGACGCTTTGTACATTTTTACATCGAAAATGAATTGAATGCGAATGTATATTCGTATAGTCTTGGGGTAAGGTAACCTAAGTATGGATTCAAGAGATGGGTACGATGTCAGACGTTCATGCAGCTACATCTAGTCAACCATTCACTCAAACGAGTAGTTCGAGTGTGATGTCGGATCTCTTTGTCCCAAGCCGTGCAAAAACATTCGATCAATCGCAAAAGACACCTCTACAGTATCGTTTGCTGAGGCTGCTCGTTGGTCGTAATCCTGCTCCAAGCCCCCAAGAATATCGCGAGTTGATTCAAGCCTTGTCGCAAGGCGATGTGCTGATGGATGAATATGTGAATTGGATGTTCGCAAATAGTCCACGTACGGGTAAAGAAAAATTTGATCAAGCGCTCCATCATGGCATCGACAGCGTACAAGATTGCCCAGAGCAGCTGCGTACTTTGTTTGCGCATCTGGATGCGACTCCTGAATGGGTTGATCGTAAAAAAATTGAAGACGCAGCGACTTTTATGCGTTCTTGTGGCTCGAATTCGGTGTATGTATTGCGCGACTTGGCGCTGATGGGTGGTTATTTACTATCAGGTTTTAACCAAGCATTGATTATGACTGGTGCCTTGAATAAGGATGCGGCAAAACGTTTTGCTGAAACCTCGAAATGGTGGATGGATTGTACTGAACAAGGTGGATTGCAGCGTTTTGGTGGTGGCTGGAAGTCTACGATCCATGTGCGTTTTATTCATGCTTTAGTACGTCGTAATTTGGCAGCGAATCCGAAATGGAAATCCGAAGATTGGGGTTTGCCACTGTGTCAGATTGATATGGCTGCAACGATTTATGCGTTTGGCGTGGTGTTCCTGTTGGGCTTACGCGCGATTGGCGTGGTGCCGACGTTGCATGAATCGAAAAGTGTGATGCACTTGTGGAAATATACGGGTTGGCTGATGGGTGTTGATGAGCGTTGGTTATCTGACAGTGAAAGTCAGGGTGCATTGATTCTCTATCATACCTTGATCACGCAATCACCACCGGATTGGACGAGTCAAGCGCTGGGCAAATCCTTGTCGCTTGAGCCATTGAGTCGTCATTACAAACATTTTTCTGCGATTCGCCGTCGCTTTGATTATCAGAAGCATATCAGCGTCACGAGTTTGTTTTTGACTCGTAGCAAAATGGCAGAGTTGGGCTTGTCGAAACATGTGCTGCCGTGGTTTCCGTTGATGATTGCACCGTTGAATGTCGTGGGTGCCAATGTCCCACGCTTGTTGCCAAAGTTACGTGAGATGTTAGAAAAACGTGGTCGCAACGAGCAGAAAGCGTTTATGGCAACGTTTGGTGAGCATGGTCTTAAAGTGATTCAGCCTGATAAAGATCATCCTGCACACGTTGCTTAATTTGATTTGATCGCTGAATGTTGATACACAAAAACCCACTTTGATCGTGGGTTTTTTATTGGGCGTCATTCGCCTTTTAAGTCTGATCGATTGGCAGAAAGTACCAGATGAAGTGTATTTTTTGGTTGAGTGTATTTTTTTGCCAAAGCCATATACTACGGAGCTGATGTTGACGTGACAATATAGATTTTCAAATCATGAAGTGACAGGAATCCGCCATGAAATTCACCGCCGAACATGAAGCCTTACGCCGTACCGCGCGCCAGTTTGTTGATAAAGAAATTAATCCGTATGTGACCGAATGGGAAAATGCCGATATTTTTCCCGCGCATGAGTTGTTCAAAAAAATGGGTGATATTGGTTTACTCGGTATTTGCAAGCCTGTGGAAAATGGCGGTTTAGGTTTGGACTATTCTTACAATATGGTCGTCGTTGAAGAATTAGGTCGAATTGCTTGCGGTGGTGTGCCAATGGCGATTGGTGTGCAGACTGATATGGCGACGCCAGCATTGGCGAGGTTTGGGTCTAAAGAGTTGCGCGATGAGTTTCTCACGCCTGCGATTGCGGGTGAATATGTGGCTTCGATTGCGGTGAGTGAGGCGCATGCAGGATCTGATGTTGCCGCAATCAAGACTTACGCCAAAAAAGATGGTGATGATTATGTGATCAATGGCAGCAAGATGTGGATCACCAATTCGACCCAAGCGGATTTTTTCTGTCTGCTTGCCAATACGTCGGATGATAAGCCACATGTCAATAAATCCATGATCATCGTTCCAGCCAAAACACCGGGTGTCACTTTATCGCCAAAGCTCGATAAGATGGGGATGCGTAGCTCGGATACCGCACAGGTTTTCTTTGATAATGTGCGTGTGCCGCAGCGTAATCGAGTCGGTGCAGAAGGCGCGGGTTTTATGATGCAAATGATGCAGTTCCAAGAAGAGCGCATGTATGCTGCTGCGAATGCGATTGGTGGTGCGGAAGTGGTGATTAATGCGACCATTGATTATTGCCGTCAACGGACTGCGTTTGGTCAACCGTTGATCGATAATCAGGTGATTCATTTCCGTATGGCGGAATTGATGGCGGATGTAGAGTCATTACGCGCGCTGACGTATCAGGCCTGTGAGGCGCATATTAGCGGTGAGGACGTGACACGTTTGGCATCGATGGCGAAGCTGAAGGCGGGGCGTTTGCTGCGTGAAGTCAGTGATTCTTGCTTGCAATATTGGGGCGGGATGGGTTTTATGTGGGATAACGTGGTGTCACGTAGTTATCGCGATAGTCGTTTGATTTCGATTGGTGGTGGTGCGGATGAGGTGATGCTGGGGATTATCTGTAAATATATGGATATTTTGCCGAAGCGGAAGTGAGAAGTTAAGTTGAATTCCTTTCCTTGGCATTAAAAACTTAAAG
>JASLFQ010000057.1 GCA_030150595.1 Aquirhabdus sp. | reverse complement strand
TCTTACAACAAGCTGATCCGTCGAGTTTACCTTGGGCAGATTTAGATATCGATTTGGTGCTGGAGTGTAGTGGTCATTTTCGTTCAAGGGTGGATGCGTCGAAGCATTTATCAGCGGGTGCGAAACGCGTCATTATCAGTGCTGCACCGTTTGATACGGTCGATGCGGCAATCGTATTTGGCGTCAATGAAACGTCCTTAAAACCTTCCGATCAAATCATTTCGAGTGTGTCCTGTACGACGCAAGCACTCGTGCCGCTGGTGAAGATTTTGGATGATGCGTTCGGGATTGAGTCTGCGCTGATGACGGAAATTCATGCGATGACTGCTGATCAATCGGTACTCGATCATGCGCATCGCGATCCTCGTCGTGCGCGTGCGTCTGCACAAAATATTATTCCGACGACATCGAGTGCGCTTGGCGCATTGAAGCGTGTATTGCCGCATATGGCAAATCGGATTGAGGGTTATTCGATTCGTGTACCCACGTTAAATGTGGCGGCGATTGATTTGTCGTTTGTGATGCAACGTCCCGCGACGATTGAGCAGATTAATCAGACTTTGGTTGAGGCGGCGTTTGGGCGTTATCAGCGCATCATGGATGTGACGGATCAGCCGTTGGTGTCGAGTGATTTTAATCATCAGCCGTTTTCGCTGGTGGTGGATAGTTTGCAGACGATGGTGGTGGGGCGACAAGCCAAGGTTTTGGCTTGGTATGATAATGAGTGGGGCTATGCGAATCGGTTGTTGGATTTGTGTGGGGTGATGGGATAGAAAAATGCTCTAGTCTTAGGTCAAGCTAGAGCATTTATATAATGTGCAGGTTCTACTTCTGATCGATGCAACTTTGATAAGGCGCCGTTTCATTTGAAATGATTTTGCAAAGTTTAATCGGGTTTAAACTTTTCAGGCGAGCTGTCCATTTGGCTTGATCAAGAGTTAATGGTGTCTTTGACGCTGCGCCACGCTCTGCCCATTGAATTGTATAAAGGTCTTTTTCACCTTTAATAATGATAAAAAGGGTCGATTCACTATAGGGAGTTCCACTTGGTTGTGAAGTACCGCAACTTATTAGAGCGGCGTAAGCATCGTAACCACTCAGTTTAATCTTGCCTAAGCCACCAGCCGAAAATGATTCTGGGCAATCTTTATGAAAATTAGCCGCAAACGACTCTGCAACCACATCGGGAGCCGCTTTGGGATATTCTGCAACTCCTTTCGCGCTGGTGACTGTGACCATTTCAGACCAAGCTTGTCTAGTTTGACCTTCTGGAACAAATTCAGCAATGTAACTGTTCTCGCTTTTATTTTCGAGAACGGGAATAAATCCTTTTGGATATGAGAATGAGAGTAGTTGGCTAAATATTGGGTCTATGAAACCTGCTGTGGATGCTTCTCGAATAGCTTTAGAAAACGTACTTTCTGATGCAGTCTCAGCAAAAGCAAGAGATGATGATAGAATCAATATTGATGCAGTAGTGAATATTTTAAACATGATCGTCCTTTATTATGGTTGAAATATTAACAAGTTCTGTCCAGTTGACAGATATTACCTCAATGCACTACTACATGATGCAGAAAAAAGAAGTAATAAATCACATAGAACCAACTAAAAAAACCATCAATGATCGCCCATAGAATAGAGTGATTTGCGCTCCAAGATAACGCCACAGCGACAACCACACCTAGACTGAAACCAGCACCGCCATTTCTAGCTCTACTCATATATATTTCCAAACATTGAACAAGACTTATAAATTAGGTTGATGATGCACATTGAATTTATCGCCAAATGACTTCAATTCCATAAGCAGGGAAATGCTCATCTGCGCTCATAATCGAGAGTTTCTCGCATTCCGCTTGAGCAATAATCAAGCGATCAAATGGATCACGATGATGAAAAGGTAATGTTTGCAGTCGAATGCAGTGATTCATCTCAATTGGCAAAATGCTAATTGCATTATCCAAACACCATGCTTGCAATTGCTCAATCGCATTATCGGCTAAAGCAATTTTGCCCGTACTCATTTTAATTGCCAATTCCCAAAAACTAGCGATGCTTACAAAAAGTGAATTAGTGTCGTCTTCGCATATAGTGAGAACGTGGGCAGGGAGTTTTTTTATATCGTCTGTAAGCCATAAAAGCACATGAGTGTCTAATAGAATGCTCAAACCGCTCATTACATATAATCCTGAAAATCTTCTAAGGGCGCATCAAAATCAGGTGATACCGATTTTACCAAGCCGTGCAATGAGCCGAGTTTACGTTTTGCAGGTGGGCGAGTGATGGCTTGCAGGCGAACGACAGGTTGATGATTGCGCGCAATCACGACTTCTTTGCCATCTAACGCCATTTGAATCAGGCGGGAAAGGTTACTTTTTGCCTCGTGAATATTGATTTGCATTTGAAGTTCCCACATTGGTTTAGCGGTTAGCCAACAGTCTAGCTAATATGCAGCTTAATAGCAAACTCACGCCATTAGCGCATAAGTTCCCGTCGCAAACGCCACCAGTTTTTTGTCACCTTCTGGGCTGACACTAAAAATATCCACGCGCATGACGACAGTTCTTCGTCCTTTTTTCACCAACGTTCCTACTGCTTGTAAATCTTGTGCGGCTGGACGCGCGAGAAAATGCATATGCAAATCCTGCGTAACAGACATCACCTGCGTGTTATCCACAGCCAAAACTAGCGTATACATCGTAAAGTCCGCCAAGAACATCATAGTCGGGCCAGAAATGGTATTACCTGGACGAACTTGTTTGGAATGGAAAGGCAAAACGCAGACTGTTTCTGGTAATTCAAGACGCTCAATGCGAATACCAGATTTCATAAATTCAGGTGAGACATTCGCAATCAGTTGCGCGACGATTTCCGCTTGAGTGGGCGTTCCTTGCGAGTTGGTCATAGTATTCCTGTTTTTTGAATCGATAAATCGAGAATAGTTGAGTAGATAACATTTACCTACAGAGTCGCATTATGATTGTAACGGCACGAGGCATACAATGACGAAAAGTGTGACATGCGGTGGAACGGTTTGCACTTTCAAATTGTTAACTCAAAGCTGTTTACTCAAAAATCAAGCACTCAACAGTACAGGAAGTATCATCATGTCTTTAGATAAAACATTGTATACCGCTGTTGCTACCGCGACAGGTGGTCGTGACGGAACCGTGCGTTCAAGTGATGGTGTGGTTGACCTTAAACTCACTGTGCCAAAAGAAATGGGTGGATCAGGCGCACTGGGATCAAATCCAGAACAATTATTTGCCGCAGGTTATTCCGCATGCTTTATTGGTGCGCTGAAAGTCGTCGCGGGTCGTGAAAAAGTCAGATTACCGCAAGATGTATCTATCGAAGGTCATGTGGGTATTGGCCCTGTGGGTGCGGCATTTGGAATTGAAGCAACATTGAATATCTCAATTCCTGGGGTAGAGCGCGCAGTCGCAGAAGACTTGGTGGCAAAAGCACATCAGGTGTGTCCATATTCCAATGCGACGCGTGGCAATATTGATGTGACGTTGAACGTGGTTTGATATTCGTTTCGGTGGTAAAAAAGACACGTAAAATGTGTCTTTTTATTGGTTCTAAATCCTAGCCCATTGAGCGGAGTCGAAATGTGTGATCTCTAATAGAGAGACTGTTGATATGTCCACTTCGACTCCGCTCAGTGAGCTTCGATGCCAAGAATCAAATCCCTTTTCCATCAGCCGTACCTAATGCATCCGCTTCTTTTTCTCGTGGCTGGATCGGCGGTTTAATTAATAGACGTAAGACAATCGGCGCGAGAATTGTTGTGGCGATGATCATCACAACAATTTCAGCAAACAGTTTGTTGTCAATCAAATTGGTGCTGAGTCCAATTCCCACGACAATTAAACCGACTTCACCACGTGGCACCATGCCGAAGCCGACTTTATTGGCGATGACCATGCCTTGCTTCGGTGTAATGGCTAAACCGCCGAGCCATTTGCCAAGGATTGCGACTAAGGTTAATACCGCACCATTAAAGAGGACACCGCCATCTGCCAGTAATGCTAAAGGCAATTGCACGCCAACCATTGCAAAAAATACGGGTGCGAGGAAGCTTTCTAAGGCATGAACTTTATCTTGGAAGTCATAATTATCGCTAACTTCGGCAAGCACCATACCAATTAAGAACGCGCCAATAATGGGCGCAAGTCCGACCACGGCTGACAATGCCGCAAAACCTAAACTCAATGAGATAATGAGACCAAATCCACCCGAGATTTTTTGTGGGTTTAAGTAAGATTGAATACGATTAATCAGTGGAACACCGACCAAAAGTACGATGGTCACGAATCCTAGCGACACAGAGAGTGTTGTCATCACACCTACAATTGAAATGTCTTTGCCAGTTGCCATACCTGACACAACGCCTAAAATCGCGAGTCCTAAAATATCGTCGATCACTGCAGCGCCGAGAATAATACGGGCATATTTGCTATTGATGACGCCTAAGTCATTGAGCACTTGCGCAGTAATGCCCACACTGGTTGCGACCATGGATGTGCCAATAAAGATACTTTGAATTTGGGAAAGATCGTGAAAATAACCAAAGGCATAACCGCCTAACATGGGTAATACAAGACCTA
>JASLFQ010000046.1 GCA_030150595.1 Aquirhabdus sp. | reverse complement strand
AACTTAGCTTGCTGTTCAGCATTTGCAGTTGCATCGATAGATTGACCTGGAATCATGCCGCGGTTATCGAGTTCAAGCTCATCCATTGGCATAAAACGGGTAATTTCTGCGAGATCAAGAGGTTCTTGTGCGCTACCATGTTTTTGACGAACTGCTTTTTCTGCCGCCAAACGTTTTTCAGGCGCCCAATCCAGCGCACCGATGCGCCAGATATAAATCAAGCCAACAAGAAGTACGACAATGAAAACGAGAACCTCGACAAAGCCTGCCCAGCCATTTTCGCGAACGGAAACGGAATAGGCATATAAGAACAAGGCTTCAACATCGAAAATGACGAAGAACATCGCCACCAAATAGAATTTTGCGGACAACCGCAATCGTGCACCGCCAACGCCAAGCTGACCTGACTCAAACGGTTCTTCTTTTGAACGACCTACTGCACGACCACCCATTAACAATGGAACAGTCAGCATAAAGCCGAGCAAAAAGACCACACCTAATACAAAAGCAATCAACGACCAATGATGGGCTACGATGGCACTCATGCGGGGATTACTCCTGGCTTGCCAAGCTTTAATACAAAGAGTCAGAGCTCTTCAGCTTAAAGCATTGATTAAAAATTTTAATTAAAGACCCTAGAAAACAACTTAAATAACAACCAAGATGTTTAATTAAAATTTATAGTGTGGAACTATACCTGAAAAGAACAGCATTTTTCCACATATGACACGGTCAAATAACAAACTCAACCGCATTTTTTCAGACCCGTGAAAAACAAACTATTTAAGACAAACAAAACGTTCAACGCATCATGCGCACACTAACAGCGCATCCACAGCAGCATCATGTGTCATTTGAGTGCAGCATTATAGGCGCGCGAATGATACTCCGATCTTTCTAAAAATTATAGCTATCATTGACAAAAAAAGGATTGGGCAGAGTGCGAACAACCCTATATTCCAGAATAGTCACAGCACATCATCAACATTAAAAAATTGTTATAATTTTCGCATAAACACCCAAGAATGTTGTACGGTTAAGCTCAAAGTAACCCTTCGTTGTCCCAACATTTAAAATGATGAAAAAATTTCTCTTAGTCGCCTTCACCTTTTCTGTCGTTTACATACCCGCTCAATGCAATGCCGAGTCTTGGATAAGTGACATAAATGGATGCAAAACCTATAACCCACATCCAACAGATGGTGAGAGCATTAGCTGGAGTGGTGCATGCGTCAACGGATATACGGATGGTTCAGGTGTTCTCACTTGGTTTGATCAAAATCACGTTTTCAGCGAAAAAGAAGAAGGTGTTTTCACAAATGGCAAACTCAACGGTCAAGGGTCTTTTACGACCAATGACGGCTATCATTATGAAGGTAACTTTGTCGATGGTCAGGGAAATGGCAAAGGTATGATGACTACACCCAACGGAGATCACTACGAAGGCGACTTTGTTGACAATCTTCCTAGAGGTAAAGATGTATTAACACAACCCAACGGGATCCGTCTTGAAGGAGATTTTGTAGATGGCGAATTGACAGGTCAAGGCGCTTTAACATTACTACCCACCGCAACCCTAAAAAGCACACTGAATGACAGCCTGATCAATGGATCAACCATAACGCACTATGAAGGTGGCTTTATTAACAACCAGTTTTACGGCAAAGGCATCGCTACATTTAGTGATGGGACTCGTTATGAAGGCGATTTTTTTAATGGACAACTCTATGGCAAAGGCGTACTGACGACTCCCAATGGGAACAACTATACGGGTGATTTCTCGAATAATATGTTTAATGGCAAAGGGATTTTAAATTTAATAAAAGGTGGTCGTTACGAAGGTTTCTTTGTGGATGGTCAATTTAATGGCAAGGGCACATCGACCTTTCCTAATGGTGATCGCTTTGAAGGCGATTTTGTGAATGGACAAGCAAATGGACGCGGAACTTTCACATGGCATAATGGCGATCAATTTATTGGTCATGCCGCCAATGGAAAACCAAACGGGGATGGCATTCAAACTTTAAAAAACGGTGTGCAAATCATCGGCACGTTTATAGATGGTCGAGCCACAGATGATGTCGACATCTTAGATTCGACCAATCATCCGATTGATGGTGTCGATAAATTTAAACTTGAGCGAGTTATTGAATATTAAAGTGGACGTCTATCAACACACCCAACTTATCCTTTTTATTTTATTGTAATCCATTCAGACAAATCCCTTGCTTATTGGTCAATATTTCCATAGAATGCGCGCACGCACTTTTCACGTTCTTGCCTGAACTTTTTCATTACCAGTCAACTTAAACGAAACAGCCTTTCACAAGGTCAATTAAGTGACTAAATCAAGCGTCCGCATTCATGAGAATGCATCAAACGCCAGAAGTCGATAGCCCTATCGACAATCTTCAGGCCACGTCCAAAAGCATTAGTGTTTTTGTGTATATGCCCTGCATCGTCTATTTTCAGGACGTTTAGTTTACAGAATTTAAGGTCATCGCCATTTGATCCGTCTCGCACGTGGTACTCGCTTTTATAAAGAGTCTCACACGCTGCATTTAGACACATATCAAACCACTGATGCACCCACATTCAAAAACGATACGAGACACATCAGTTTTCTTAAACTGTATTGGTTGTCTTTCATCCTGCTCGCGCCGATGCGCTATTTTGATTTTTTTAATTGGAGTGTCCGAGAACGGACAGAACCCCATGAGCATGACTTTTTCTGACTTCCCCCTCGCCCCAAGCCTACAACAAGCACTGACTGACCTTGAGTTCAGTACACCAACTGATGTGCAAGCAAAAGCAATCCCTGCAGCACTCGCAGGTGAAGACTTATTAGTTTCCAGCCAAACAGGTAGCGGCAAAACTTTTGCATTCCTATTGCCAACAATGAATGCATTGGCATCACAAGATCAACCTACTTTAAATGCACGTTTAAAAAACATGCCTTCACCAAATATTTTGGTGCTCTGCCCGACTCGTGAACTTGCACAGCAAGTTAGCGCAGATGCGATCAAACTCGTTCGCCATGTTCGCGGCGTTCGTATCGCAACGATCATGGGCGGCATGCCTTTCGGCAAACAAATCGCACAATTAAAAGGCGCACAAGTTGTTATCGCGACACCTGGTCGTTTGCTCGATTTGGTTAATCGTCGTCAATTGGCACTGAACGAAGTTGATGCGCTGATTGTGGATGAAGCAGATCGCATGTTGGATCTTGGTTTTTCTGAAGACCTAGAAGCCATTGGCGATTTAGCTGCAAACCGCAAACAAACACTCATGTTCTCTGCAACATTTGCTGATCGTATTATCCATCTTGCTAAACGCATGATGAAAGCAGATCCAACACGTATTGCGATTGAAACTGGTCACTCAACCAACACCGATGTGACCCAAACATTGCATTACGCTGATGGTTTTGAACATAAGAAAAAATTGCTGTCACATTGGTTAAATGATGAAACCATGGATCAAGCAGTTGTTTTCGCAAGCACACAAGAAGACACAGACTCATTGGCTGAAGAATTAGCGATGGCTGGTCATCAAGTAGTTGCATTGCACGGTGCAATGCCACAAGCAGTTCGTATGCGTCGCATCCGTAGCTTGCGTGAAGGCAAAGTACGCATTCTCGTCGCAACTGATGTTGCAGCACGCGGTCTTGACGTTCCAGCAATTAGCCATGTGATTAACTTTGGCTTACCAATGAAAAACGAAGACTACGTCCATCGTATTGGTCGTACTGGTCGCGCAGGCCGTACTGGTCAAGCGATTACTCTTGCAACACATCGTGAACGCAGCAAAATTCGTGCGCTCGAAGATTACTTACAAGCAAAAATTAACGTCAGCGAAATTGCTGGCTTAGAGCCAAGCCCACCGCCTGCAGGCAGTGATCGTGGACGTCGTGATGGCGGCCGTGGTGGCTTTGGTGGTGGTCGTAACGGCGGTGGTTATGGTCGTGATGGCGGTGGTCGCAGCGGTGGTTTTGGTGGTGGTCGTGATGGCGGCAGCCGTGACTCAGGCGGCTATCGTGGCAACCGTGAAGGTGGCGCTCCGCGTGATGAAGCAACCAGCGGATATCGTCAACGTACTGAAGGTCGCGATGCACCACGTGGTGACTTTAACTCTCCTCGTCCAGATCGTGATGGTGGTGCTCCTCGCTTTAACAGCGAACGCCCGCGTTTTAATGATGAAAACCGTGGTAATCGTTCAGATTCACGTCCATCAGGTGATCGTCCGCGTCCAGCGGGTGACCGTCCATATCCATCACGTGATTCAAGTTCTGCTCCACGCAGTACTGGCTTCAGCCGTGACGGTGGCGCGCCACGTGGAGATTTTAACAGAGACAGTAATCGTGACTCAGCACCGCGTAGCGATGCAGGCCGTGGTTTTAGCCGTGACTCAGGTCGTGACAACAATCGTGATGGTGGCGCGCCACGTCCATTCAGCAGCCCACGCGCTGGTGGTAATGAGCGTAGCTTTAACTCAGAAGTTGGTGGTCGCGAAGGCCGTGTAGTCGGTGAACGCAACTTTAACCGTGAAGGCGCAGCAAACGCAGCACCAGCACGCCCACGTCGCGACTTCCAAACTGGCAGCCGTGATGATCGCTTTGAACGTCAAGAACGCCGTTTTGGTGGAGATGCTGCACCACGCAGTGATTTCCGTAAAAAACGCGAAGATTAATGCATTAATGCCAAGCAGTTATCACTAACTGCTCATTAAGCATCAGAAGAAAGCCGAATGTTGAAATCATTCGGCTTTTTTATTTATTTTTATATAAATTTTGATGGTCTAGGGCTGTTTTTTAATCAAAGAAACTATGTTATCGTGAAGTTCTAAGAATCAGAAAAGGGAGCTTCATCATGCATTATTTATTTGTATTCCTTGTCGCGCTCAATGCCAGCTATCTTGGCTATCAATTACTCAAAGAAAAAGATCCTTCAGCACTGCAACCTATTGCCAATGCCACACAAAAAGATTTCCCTGTGACATTGAAACTCGTTTCACAGCACACCGTGCTTGAACAGCTTTCACATATTTCTCTCAAACCAAATTTGTCGTTGAGCTCAACAAAACCAAATGCATCTTAACAAGCCACACAGACAGCAAACACACAAGGAGCATGAATCAAGATCAATAGCAGATTGACAAGTCATATCCAAGAAATTGAGACTGTCGTACGCTATCAGTGAAAATAGAAGACATTCGACGAATATGCCATCGATATCAGGCTTGCATTTTCATTAAAAATTATCAACAATATATTGCACTTAGCCTATAATTCATACAAAGTTTGTACACTTTGTTTTAGTAGAATACATCTAAACTTCGCTTATTCTGTGCTACATTGGACACTATGATTCTTATAATGTTGGTTTTTGCTGCATGACGACTCCTTCTGAACAATCGCCGTCGATCATATCCCCTGTCAACGCATCACAAATGAATACTCAACATTTGGTAGAAGCGCGTGCGCTCTCTTTTAGCTGGGGTTCACGAGTCATTTACAGCAAATTAGATCTCGCGATTCGCCGCGGTCAGATTACGGGCATCATGGGCCCCTCAGGTACAGGCAAAACCACATTACTCAAACTCATTGGCGGACAATTAACCCCTGATTCAGGTCAGCTGTTGCTAAACGGTCGCAATATCGCTGATATGAATCGCAAAGAGCTGTTTGCTGCACGTGCGCGCATGGGCATGCTTTTCCAAAGCGGTGCGCTATTTACGGATATGACTGTTTTTGAGAATGTTGCCTTCCCGTTACGAGCTCATACTGATCTTGCAGAAAACCTGATACGAGAACTGGTAGGACTTAAACTAGAAGCCGTCGGTTTACGTGGCACAGAAGACCTCATGCCCTCAGAACTTTCAGGCGGTATGAATCGTCGCGTCGCCCTCGCACGTGCCATCGCTCTTGACCCTGAACTGATTATGTATGATGAGCCATTTGCTGGTCAGGATCCTATCGTCATGGGTGTTCTGGTGCGACTCATTCGCTCTTTACGTGATGCACTA
>JASLFQ010000037.1 GCA_030150595.1 Aquirhabdus sp. | reverse complement strand
GAACAGTGGGGACAGTTAGTGATCAGGTTTATTCTGATTACGGCAGGTGTGGTATCTTTTTTTTTAGTGCGTAAGGGCAAGATACTGAGTACATTCATTATTCTTGCGACTTTGTCTTTTATTGTTTTTTGTATATTAAGTATTATTTTTGATGTACCTAACGCATACACGCCGAGAACGGTGCATATTTTCTTTTTATTGATTGGGATCGGGTGCTTTATTGGTTTTAAGGACGAACATTATGTATTGTCCTATGGTTTTCCATTGATTTGTTTTCTTGCTTATGGTTTTTTTGCCAGTAGTTTGTGGGGGATTGTTACGCCTTATGCGATGAATGTGCATGAACGTGTCTTTGGTGCATGGGTAAATAATATTATTGCACTTAGTCTGATCTATGTACTTTTTCATGTGATGCAATCCAATGCGAGACAATCAAACCTCATAGAGGTCGAGCTTCGTAAGGCGATATCCAATAATCAATTTACGCTTTATTATCAGCCACAATCTGGTGAGAATGGTCAAATCATTGGTGTAGAGGCTTTAATTCGATGGCGTCATCCGACGAAAGG
Source organism: Aquirhabdus sp. (assembly GCA_030150595.1). GTDB lineage: Bacteria > Pseudomonadota > Gammaproteobacteria > Pseudomonadales > Moraxellaceae > Aquirhabdus. Next base: position 6,772 of record JASLFQ010000037.1, on the reverse strand, counting down.
ACTCATTCCACCAGACGATTTTATTCCTTTAGCTGAACAAATTGGCATGATTCGTCCCCTCGGTCATTGGGTGTTGGGAACGGCATGCGCCCAGTTGGTGAGATGGTCACAGAAACCAGAAACTGCCAAGCTTTCTTTGTCGATTAATGTTAGTGCGCAAGAATTTAAACAGGACGACTACGTATCGCAGGTTTTGTCCGTGCTTGATCGCTCTGGCGCTAAGCCGTCATTGCTGAAACTTGAGTTGACCGAGAGTATGCTGGTGAATGATGTCGATGACATTATTACCAAAATGACTGCGCTTAAAGCCGCAGGAGTTCGTATTTCTTTAGATGATTTTGGAACGGGATATTCTTCACTCAGCTATCTTAAAAAACTTCCCCTTGATCAGCTCAAAGTCGATCAATCGTTTGTCCGTGAGATGTTATCCAGTACTCAAGACGAAGCTATTGTTCGTACTGTTGTGTCACTTGCTCACAATATGGAGCTCGATGTGATCGCTGAAGGCGTAGAAACTGAAGAGCAACGTCAATTTTTACAAAGCATTGGCTGTTTTTCGATTCAAGGCTATTTGTTAAGTCGTCCTTTGCGTATTCACGATTTTAATTTGTTTCTCAGTAGAAGAGTGGCGGCAACATCGGGTGATGTGGATCTGGAGCTACAGAAATCATGATTTATCGCCGTGTTGTACCACAAGATTATTTGGGAATTGAAATGCTTTCAGCCGCTAATCAGTTTGGGCATGACTGAGATTGGTCAATTTGAGTTTGAGAAGAAGAGTTATCATATTTTAGTGTTTGCGATTTAAGTATTTTAATGCCGCAATAAAAAATCCCTCTTTGTTCATAATGAGCAGATGGTGTTCAAATTTTTCAAAAAAATAGTCACTAAGCACTGCAATAGGCTGCACTTTGTTTTGTATAGCTCTCGAGTAAGGATTAATAAGTGTGATCGACCGACAAGACGTAATAGGCTAGAGTAGCTGTATGCTCAAGTGGCATTAAGCCGTGTCTAGTTGTAGGTTCATCAAAGTGCCATAAGCCATCTGTTGATTGTGCAGTGGCTAGCCTTCGTAGAAATGATGAAGGAACCAGCTTTGATTGACCAATCATTATGAGAACAGCCGCCCTTTCTACCTGTATATCGGTCAAACTGTCTTGGTTTGCTAGGAACTCATTATATACTCGTACAATGTATGCGGGAGTATTGGCTTGAAGATCAGATTTTGTGATGCATTCACGATAAGCAGCTATTTGTATTTCAAGTAGTTGATGAGTGGCGATGTATTCATATCCTGGCTCACCTATTAAGTTTACAATGTTGTTGCCGCGTTCACATGCAACGGTCTTCCCGAACACTCGAAAAACTTCCAGAGCATGTGCATTGTACTTGTCAACGAATTGCGAATCTTCGTTCAGGAGTGTAGCAGATTTGGTTTTGTCGAAATTTGGATCTTTAGGTAGTGTTACTGCTTTAAGTGTAGGAAGATTTTGTTTTCGAATACTCCATAAGTAATATTCAAGATTTACAGGGTATTTATCCTTGTTTTGTTTGATTCTTGGCATTAAAGAATAAGTTATTTTGCGCCCAGTCAACATTGTTACTTGTTCAAACAAGAATGCCTGATATGCATCAAGTGTCTTTCCTGAAAAGTAATTTTCGGTACGACTAAGTACGATTTCTTGACTATTATTAATGTTTTTTGCAAAACAGTCCTGATTCAAACCGTTGAATACAAGATAAATTAATACCATCAAACGCCATCCTTTGATGGCGAAGTTATGACTGTTTAAGAATAGATTCATGTAATTACTCATCTACAGCCGAAAGGGCTGTAGAAAATTTGCAATAATTAACCACGCGCAGAAATTGGCGTGACTTTACGTAGTTCTGGGCCAGTATATTCAGCACTTGGGCGAATAATCCGGTTGTCAGCACGTTGTTCCATCACATGCGCTGCCCAACCCGTCAAACGGCTGATTACAAAAATCGGTGTGAACAGTTTGGTTGGAATACCCATGAAGTGATACGCAGATGCGTGGAAAAAGTCTGCATTACAGAACAGTTTTTTCTCGCGCCACATGACTTCTTCACAACGGACGGAAACAGGGTATAGCACTGTGTCGCCAACGTCCGCAGCCAACTTCTCTGACCACTGTTTGATGATGCCGTTACGTGGGTCGTTATCTTTGTAGATCGCGTGACCGAAGCCCATGATCTTGTCTTTACGAGCCAGCATACCCATCATTTCTTGTTCAGCGTGATCTGGGCTGGTGAACTTCTCAATCATGTCCATCGCTGCTTCGTTCGCGCCGCCATGTAATGGACCTCGCAGTGAACCAATCGCTGCTGTGACACAAGAATGCATATCAGACAAAGTCGAAGCACAAACGCGTGCGGTGAATGTCGATGCATTGAATTCATGCTCTGCGTACAGAATCAATGACACATTCATGGTTTGTGCATGCAATGCTTTTGGTTTTTCGCCATTCAGCAAATGCAAGAAATGTGAGCCAATGCTGTCATCATCGGTTTCAGTTTCGATGCGCACGCCGTCATGGCTGAAACGATACCAGTAAGTAATGATCGATGGGAATGCAGCGAGTAAACGATCCGTTTTGTCTTGTTGTTCTGCAAAGCTGAGTTCAGTTTCGAGGTTACCAAGCATTGAACAACCCGTACGCATCACATCCATTGGATGTGCTTCTTTTGGAATATTTTCCAAAACGGTTTTCAGTGCTTGTGGCAACCCGCGTAACGTTTTCAATTTGGCTTTGTAAGTTGCCAATTGCGCTTTCGTTGGTAATTCACCAAAGAAAATCAAATACGCAACTTCTTCAAATTCGCAATGTTCCGCTAAATCACGCACGTCATAGCCGCGATAAGTCAGGCCAGCGCCTTCTTTACCAACAGTTGATAATGTAGTTTTGCCTGCAACTTGTCCGCGTAAGCCAGCGCCCGATAATACTTTTGCTTCTGCCATTTTGTTTATTCCTATAAGAACTTAAAAATATTCATTTCAATAATGTGTTTAAAAACCAATTATTTCTCTGACTTAAACAATGCATCCAATTTATCTTCGTATGAATGATAATCCAAGAATTGGTACAGTTCTTTACGCTGTTGCATCAAGTCAAGCACATTCACTTGAGTACCTTCTTTGCGCACGGCTTCAAATACAGCAAGTGCCGCTTTTTGCATTGCGCGTGTGCCTGATAATGGATAAAGCACCATCGCAATGTCTTGTTCACGGAGTTGTTCAACGGTGTAATATGGAGTATCACCAAATTCGGTGATATTCGCTAGCACGGGAACTTTTACCGCATCACATACTTTTTTGTACATGGTAATGTCAGTCATGGCTTCAGCAAAAATCGCATCCGCACCCGCTTCCACAAACGCACACGCACGATCAATCACGCCTTGTAAGCCTTCCGCTTGCAGCGAATCAGTACGTGCCATGATGACGAAATCAGAATCCGTTTTTGCATCGACAGCGGCTTTGACGCGATCAACCATTTCTTGTTTGGTCACAATTTCTTTATTTGGACGGTGACCACAGCGTTTTTGCGCCACTTGATCTTCGATATGCACGGCAGCAACACCTGCACGAATCATTTCTTTGACCGTACGACCAATATTGAAGGCGCCGCCCCAACCTGTATCGATATCGACCAAGAGCGGTGTATTCACGACGCTGGTAATACGACGTGCATCGATCAATACATCCTCTAACGACGTGATGCCTAAATCAGGCAAACCGTAAGAGTAATTGGCAACGCCTGCACCTGATAAGTAAATGGCTTTATAACCAACTTGGGTCGCCATCATGGCTGCATAAGCATTCACTGTGCCCATGATTTGTAATGGCTTTTCGGCTGCGAGTGCCTCTCTAAACCGTTTACCTGCACTGTTTGTTGACATCAAAGCACTCCTCGAGAATGTGTCCTAGCTGTTGGATCTCAGGCAGACTAGGATTTGGAACAGTATGTAGAAATTTGCCCTTAAATGGGTCTCGCATTGTAACCAACTCTGATTGAAATATGCGAAAAACATCAAAATGTGGCCAAAGTATACATACTCGGCAGGCTTAATCCATTAGCAAAAAGCCCATCCTAGGATGAGCTTTTTTGTCTATGCTTTGCGATAAGGAGAGTTTAGTGTGCTAAAAACGGAATTTTTACTGCCACAAAACCTGTGCCACTGCGCTGGTAATAATGATTATTTGCGTAGTAATAGACTTGATTGTGTTCTTTCACAATACGGTAACGGTGAGGCAGTGTTTTAATCCATCCACGTTTTGGTGACGCGACGTAATGAGGATGTGCTTTATACCATTGTGCATCATGAACCGAGAGCGCTTTATACTGAGCATCTTTCGGGGCATTGGGCAGAGCAGTTTGTGGAATCGCTTGCGCGAGTTGCCATGTACTCGCGCACAAACCAGCGATAGCCAGAAGGCTAAAGCTGGCTTTCAGCGAGATTAGACTTGATTTTTTCACAATAAACCTCGTTGTTTCACTTTCTTGCTCAAGTCTATCACTCATTTGGTGCAATGCGTTCAAGACTGTGACTTTTCATGCCGTGCTTTGAAATAAGCATGTAGTTCATCTTGACTAATTTGACCCTTATGGTCTGTATCAATTTCATTAAAATGCTTAGCTATTTCTGGTGCGCCCGCTTGTGCTTCGCTCAAGCTGATGAATCCATCACCGTTGGTATCGATCTTTTTAAACCAAGCTTCAAAACGTCCACCATGATCTTTGTCGTGTTCATGATGCTCATGACCCCAGAACCCATGGTGGTCTCCGAAAAGGCGATGCCAAAATCCATGATGGTGATGATGGTGTGGTTTAAATGCTAGCCATTCTTGGAGCGTGAGTTGTCCATCGTGGTTGGTATCAGCTTTTTGGAACTCTTCAGTACGATGTTGCTTAATGCGTTCTTCCCATTTGGCCTTCTTCGCATCAATGAATGTTTTCAGTTCTTCTTTGCTAATTAAGCCGTCATGGTTGGTGTCGATTTCTGCAAAATGTTTAGCAATCCACGGCGCATAAGATTCTGCTTCTGCAGGGCTGATTTTCCCATCGTGATTAGCGTCGACTTTTTTCAGCCAATCGGTCAGGTCTTTGTGTTCGGGGCGATCACGATCTTGATGTTCATCTTTTTGGCCTTCTTGATGCTTGTCTTGATCATCATGATGCTGTGGTTTGAATGCCAACCATTCTTCTAGGCTGACTTTGCCATCGTGGTTGGTATCTGCTTGCTGGAACATTTCAGTACGACGTTGAATACGTTCTTGTTCATGTTTGGCACGAAATTCTTCCCAACGTGCTTTGCGTGCAGCATGATCATCGGTTGAAGCTGGTGTGCTTGCGGTTGTTGTTACACCGCCTGTCAGCGTGGCTGCCGGTGCAGGACTTGAATCTGCCCAACTCGCAAATGAGATGCCGCTGAGGCTAATGACCAAAGCAGCAATAATTGAATGTTTGAAATTAGGGTGTTTGAGCGTATTCATCGAGTGACTCCGTTTCCGACATGCTGTCGTTATAAGTGGGTACAGGATCGAAGATAGACCTCAAATGTCGTCAGAGTTTGGGGGAAATGAGGAGGAAAATAGGAGCTGTGTATGATTGTGTGATGAGATGTATCTACGTGTTTAAGGAGGGATAATTTTGATCAGTCATAGAGTGTTTTTGATTTCTTGTATCGAACGGATCTTCAATCGGAGCAAAAATTACTGCTGAAATGGCTGCCAGCACAAAATGGTGCGAAGTCATTGGAACCTCAAGCCAAGAATAAAAATGAATTCTGAGACGCTACAAACTCCCACATAATGTATGAACATTGTAGGTACTGTGTTGCCCCTGTTTCTGATCAATGCTCTTGTTTTGTAAGTAGCGCAAGGCTTGTGAAAACATATAATCAGTTGATGTGGCGAATGTTTTTGCTAATATTGGCGGAGGCAAGTCTTGTTTGTGCTGACTCATGGCCATTAAAACTTCTGTGCGTTTTTTGACACGTTCTTTACGAATTTTTTCCAGAGGATTCTTGGGATCAATGCCTTCAAATTTGGGATGGGCGTAGTCTACTTCGTGAAAATTCAGTACATCGTCGGGGTCGCCATTCTTGCGTTCACTGACAAAATAGTCAGGTGTAATGCCATAACCGTTGACAGGGCAGTCTGATGGTGTGAAGTAATTGGCGGTCGTGAGGCGAAGCCCAGTATTATCGATGAGTGGAGATACCGTTTGTACCGATCCTTTACCAAACGTTGTTTCGCCAATAATGGTTGCACGTTTAAGGTCTTGTAGCGCACCACTGACCAGCTCGGGAGCGGATATCGTATTGTGGTGCACCAGTACAACGAGAGGAATTGTTTTATATATTTCAGGTAAGTTGGCAAGTGGGTCTAGCGTGACATCATTTTTTGTATTTGCGTCGGTTTTATAATCGTCAAGCGTTGTGTAAAGAGAACGGTCAGTTGATTTGCCTTTAATCAGCACGGCTTTTTGTTTACCTTGAACAAAGATAGAGACAATACCTACTGCAGCAGACAACGAACCACCACCATTGTTACGTAGATCTAAAATCAGCCCTTTTAAGTTGGGTTCAGTTTTAGCAAGGTCTTGCAGAGCATCGACAGTTTTTGCGACGACATTTTCATCAAAAGATGAAATACGCACCCAGCCATAGTTCGGTGCAACGATGCGATGATAAACGGTTTCGGTGTTGATTTTGGCGCGTGTAATGTTGAAATATGTTTTTTGCA
>JASLFQ010000003.1 GCA_030150595.1 Aquirhabdus sp. | reverse complement strand
CCAACGATCGGACGCTTGCCGGTTACTTGGCAAACCTTTGACATGATGTAGCTCCACTTTATATTACGACATAGCCGACTATGTAGACATTGTTGACTAACTACTACTTTCTATCTAAGAGCAGTAGAAATTTAGCCGCCGATATCGCATAAAAGACTGTTTAAAACTGATAAGAAAAAGCAAGGCGCGTTTTATACCAAAAAACGACGCCTGAATCAAGTTGAAACTGAAAAACCACCCCAATATTTACATATTTAGGGTGGTTCATGAAAAGCGCTTAGCGAACGAAGAAATTCTTCAAAAGCGAATGCTGTGGTTTGTTGAATGGCGGGAAGAGAAGTTTGACGCTGTAAAGCTTCCCGACTTGCAGTACTGCACGTGCATGGCTCATTGTTAGGAAACCTTCATGTGCATGATATTTGCCCATTCCCGAGTTGCCGACGCCACCAAAAGGCAGGTCGCTATGGACGATATGAGTCAGCATAGTATTGATACCAAACTGTCCTGAGTGCGTATGATCCATTAAGTACTGCGCACGCTCTTCGTTATAGTCGAAATAGTAAAGTGCGAGAGGGCGTGGGCGATCATTAATATAATCAATAGCATCTTCAATTGCATCGTATTCTACGACGAGCAGTAACGGACCAAAAAGTTCTTCCTGAGCAACCAGCATATCTGGGGCAATATCAGTAATCAGCGTTGGTGCAATTTTATGTGAATGACTTAGATTTTCATTGGCTGGATTGATTTCAATGACTTTTGCGCCTTTCTTACGAGCATCATCTAAATAACGCTGTAAGCGGGAATACTGCTTGTCATTCACAATGCTAGTGAAGTCTGGGTTGTTCAGCAAAGATGGGTAGAGCTGGCTCATGTATTTACGCATTTGCCCAACGAACTCTGCGGTTTTGCCACGAGGTACCAAGACAAAATCTGGTGCAACACAAGTTTGCCCCGCATTCCACAACTTACCGAATGCAAGACGTTCTGCCGCATCAGCGATAGGGAATGATGGGTGAATGAGTGCAGGAGATTTTCCGCCCAGTTCAAGCAGTACAGGGGTTAGATTCTCTGATGCTGCAGCCATCACGGTTTTGCCGATTGCGCTTGAGCCTGTGAATACCAAGAAGTTAAATGGAATACGACAGAACGTATCAGAAATTACACCACCACCATTGACGACAGCAACCAGATTTTCTGGGAAAACTTCAGCAAGAACTTTTTCGAGTAGTGCGCCAAAACGCGCAGATGCGCTAGAAATTTTGATCATGGCATTGTTGCCTGATGACAATGCGCAAATCAATGGACTCACTGACAAAAGAAGCGGATAGTTCCAAGGCGACATGATGCCGACGACGCCTAGTGGCTGGTATGCCACCCAACCTTTTGTTGGTTGATGAAGTAAGTTCATTGAACGTTTGGAGGGCTTCATCCATTTACTGATGTTTTTGCTGACATAATCAATGGAGTCTAGGCAAGTCATAACTTCGCCAATCTTACTTTCGTCAATTGAGCGGTTGCCAAAGTCTTGGCTAATCGCTTCTGCGAAATCATCCTGATACTGAACCAAAACACGGCGTAAGCGAGCTAGACGTTCAATGCGTTCTTGTGCAGATGGCATTGGGTTTGAGCGATAGGCGGCTTTTTGTGCTTCAAAAATGTCGTGCATACGTTGCACATCTGGACGAACGGCGTTACTGTCGGCGACAGGTTTGGTTGCAATATTCATGACTAGACAATCGATCTGGGAAAAGATAGCCTGTTTTAGAGCAATTGCTCTAAACTGTCAAATGGTTTTCGCTGAATGGTGCGTTTAGTTTGATCACCTTACGTGGATTTTTGATAGTAAATTTCAGTCAAAACATAGTATTCTTGAGTATGTAACAAGTTTTTTAGGGATTGGAAAGGTGATATGAAAACTCGCGATCGTATTCTGCAAAAGAGTTTGCAATTGTTTAATGAACAAGGCGAGCGCTCCGTATCCACTAATCATATTGCCGCGGCATTAGAGATTAGTCCCGGCAACTTGTATTATCACTTTAGAAATAAAGAGTCGATTATTGCCGAGTTATTGCTTGGCTATCAAAACGAAATTTTAGGCTTACTGAGTCTTCCAGAAGGCAGGGCGATGGAAGTTTCTGATAAGTTTAATTACTTCCAAGTGTTGTCTAGTCAATTCTGGAAATATCGTTTTCTGCATCGCGATGCGAATCATTTGATTGATTCTAGTCAGGTTTTAAAAGAGCGTTATCCCATCTTTGCAAGGCAAGTCATGCAACGAGGAATGCAGATTTATCAAGGCTTTGTCGATGCGGGTTTGATGACAGCCTCATTCACCGAAATTGAAGCGTTAATTATTAACATCTGGATAGTGATGACCAATTGGTCGAATTTTTTATTGATGACGGGACACATTACCCAGACCGATGCGCTTGATGAGCGATGGTTACGACAAGGGCTGCGGCAAATGGTGTTTTTGGAAGGACCTTATTTGACGGGTGAAGGTCGAGCTGCGTATGAACCCTTACTTCAGACTTTTGGCGATGGTGGTCACGGCGGATGGTTTGGTAGTCAGCCATAAAGCGCCTGTTAGAAATTACACTATTAGACGTGTATTCTTGAAAATATAGCGAATGTGGATTGCCAATGGTTCACGAGTGCAGTAAAGTCCAGCAATATGCGTACGAAACACGGATAAGTGACGAGCTACTGTGTTTCAAAAGAATTATTTACAGGATGGGGCAAACAATAATGGAATCTAATTTAAAAGCAGGACTCAAAATGAAAAATATTCTACAACTATCTGTGCTATCAGCTGCGATTGCGTTGGTAGGTTGTGGTGGTGGTGGCAGCGGTAGTGGTTTTTATAATGATGGTACGACTCCAGCCGCCGCACAAACTCCACCAAATACAGCGGTCACGTCTGCGACGGTACCTGCAGTAACGATTGGGTCAAACAATACAGCAACATCATCAGCAGACAATGTTTATTATTTGCAGTCAATGTCGGTTACGGTTACGGATCAGACAGGGAAGCCTTTAGCTAATCAGCAGGTTGATCTCAGTGTGATACCAACTGAGTATTTTAAAGGTTTTTATACATTTATTCCTGCTACGACTGGTACCCCAGCGACTGCGGCTACTTGGGCACAATCTTATTATACGTCTACAATTTCAGGACCAGTCGCGGCTGGTGCGTTCCTATGTTTATCTGAAGACAAGAATGGTAATGGGATTTTAGATCCGGGTGAAGATTTAAATGGCAACGGTAAATTAGATCCGATTAATCCCGTCACTTTTGTTGGGCCAAGTGCTTCGTCATCAACTACCACAACCACCACAACAACATCGACGTCGACGCCAGTTGCATCTTATACAACAGATAGTTCTGGTAAACTTGATTTTAGCATTCGTTATGCAAAAGTTTATGCGGATTGGTTAGAAGTCAATTTGAAGGCGAGTGCTACTGTTAATGGCGTGACTTCTGCGAATAATCTAATTGTAGATTTGAGAGCGTTGGTAACAGATTTTGATACTTCAGGTAAAGCGGCTCCACCTAACGAAATTAGCCCATTCGGTCAAATTGGTAGCTGCACCAATCCAAACTAAATTTATAGTGTTGAAATATCGCATGCCTTAATCTTATATAATAAAAGAGCCCACTTCTCGTGGGTTCTTTTTTTAGCCGTATGTTTTATTTTTTTATTCGATTAAACTGACTTCCTAAAATTTAGACTCTCGAAGTATGGAATGTAATAGTAATGACCATTGCGCACACCGCACGCCTTCTTATTACCTGCGCTGATCGTTCAGGAATCGTGCAAGCCGTTTCAAGTTTTCTTTATCATCATGGTGCTAATATTGTTGCGTTGGATCAGTATGCGACAGAGGAGCAGGGTGGCACGTATTTTATGCGTGTTGAGTTTGCATTGGATCGTCTGCAAGAAGTCCGTGATGTATTAACACGTTCATTTGGCGATACGGTAGCGACGCAATATCAGATGAGTTGGCAGCTGACACTTGTTGGTGAGCGTAAGAAAGTCGGTATTCTGGTTTCTAAATACGATCATGCATTGCTTGAATTGTTGTGGCGTTGGTCGCGTGGTTTGTTGCCATGTGAGATCACTCAAGTCGTCAGTAATCATGAGGATTTACGTGATGCGGTTGAGCGATTTGGTGTGCCATTTCACGTCGTGAAAGTGACTAAAGAGAATAAACCAGAAGCAGAAGCACAGATTCATGAGTTGATGTCAGGTAATGATGTGCTTGTGCTTGCGCGTTATATGCAAATTCTGAGTTCTGATTTTGTCGAGAAATGGCATCATAAGATCATTAATATTCACCATTCTTTCTTACCAGCGTTTGTTGGTGCCGATCCGTATCGTCAGGCGTATGAGAAAGGTGTGAAGCTAATCGGTGCTACAGCGCACTATGTTACTGCTGATCTGGATCAAGGTCCAATTATTGAACAGGCAGTAGAACGTGTCAGCCATCGTTATACGGTTGAAGATTTACGCGAGCTGGGTGAAGATGTTGAGCGTAATGTCTTAACCCGCGCTGTGCGTTGGCACTTAGAAGATCGTGTCATTGTTCATGATAATAAAACGATTGTATTTGATTAATTATAAATATGCTTAATCCCCCGTTATTGGGGGATTTCTTTTTGAGGATGCCTTTCTTGGTTAATCACGAGCATTCGCCAAACTATACATTGGGTTTGTTGTTGAGTTTATATCTTGCGCAAGGGTTGCCCGCGGGATTCTTGACTCAAGCATTGCCTGCGATTTTGCGCCAATATCATGTGTCTCTTCAGTTGATTGGTTTATCTGGCTTGCTCCTATTACCGAGTGCTTTAAAGTTTTTATGGGCACCTTTGGTTGA
>JASLFQ010000285.1 GCA_030150595.1 Aquirhabdus sp. | reverse complement strand
CGTCTGGTTTAATCGCTGTGTGTTGATACGCGAAATATTTACCAGTACGTCCATTACCTGTTTGGATTTCATCAAGCATTAACAGCCAATCGTGTTGGTCGCATAATGTACGTAGCTGTTCGAGGTAAACAAAACCTTGTGGTGCAGTATTGACGCCACCTTCACCTTGAATTGGTTCAACCAAAATCGCGACGATGTCGTCATGCGCTTTTGCCAGTGCTTCAATCGCGGCAACATCACCAAATGGAACGCGCAAGAAACCTTCGACCAATGGATAAAAGCCTTTTTGGACTTTTTCATTACCTGTCGCAGACAACGTTGCCAGTGTACGACCATGGAATGATTTTTCCATGACGATGATTTTGGGCGTGGTAATGCCTTTTTTATAGGCACTCATCCGCGCAAGTTTGATTGCCGCTTCATTTGCTTCCGCGCCGCTATTGGCAAAGAAACAACGTTCCATGCCACCCACATTACACAGCAAACGTCCAGCTTCTTCTTGCCAAGGAATTTGAAACAAATTGCTGGTATGCACCAACGTCGATGCTTGATCGACCATCGCAGCGGTGACCGCAGGATGAGTGTGCCCTAAACCACAAACAGCAATGCCTGTCAGCGCATCAAGATATGCTGTGCCATCTTGTGTATATAAATAAGTACCTTGGCCTCGCACAAAAGCAATCGGTTGACGCGCGTAGGTCGGCATCAAGAAACTGGCTTGGTCACTTAAAGGAGTGACAGGCGTGGGAGTGAGAGTTGAGTTCATGGCAGATTCCCGACTAGACCAAAGTATGGTGTTACTAAAATTGAATGGCTAAAGTTTATCAAATTTTGTCTATCATTGATTTAAATTCCGCGTGCTTAATATAAATCTTCAAAAATATAGTAGGGCCGCCCCTTGTGGTCGCCCTCAACAAATTTCAGAACAACGTTCAAAAGGGCACCCACAAGGGATGCCCCTACATGAGATGATTTTCTAATTTGGGGTGCGAATCATTCTTGTGAATGATCAGTCGAAAAAGATCGATGCAATCATTACGCTTTTGGGTCTATCGGCGGTATAATCTGTCTATATTCTTATTTTTGAATCAGGTCATCATCATGTCAGATGTTCAAGCCAATGCAACAGAAACGTTGATCCATGAGCAAATCGCAAAACACCCAGTGATTTTGTATATGAAAGGCACACCGCAATTTCCACAATGTGGCTTCTCTGCACGTGTGATTGAGGCATTAAGCAAAATTGGTCGTCCATTTGCATTTGTTAATATCTTAGAAAATCCTGATATTCGTGCAACGTTGCCACGTATTGCCAACTGGCCAACTTTTCCACAATTGTGGGTCAACGGCGAGTTGATTGGTGGCTGTGATATCGTGACAGAGATGTTCCAAACAGGCGAGCTTAAACCACTTATTGAAGCGCATAGCCCAGCACCAGCAGCGTCATAAGGTGCTGACTTAGGCGTCGAATATTCGAGAATTTATAAAAAGAGCCATTCAAGGGCTCTTTTTGTTTTTGGGTATATAGTGAACTGATTAGTATGCATTTTATATATCGATGGAATGCTAAAATATATCGATAAAATTATGCGAATCATTACTCATTTTCATCCGTAATGTGGTAGTTTGTAAGTGTACCGAATAAGAATAGTTTGCGAAATAAAGAAGAATTAAGCCAAGCAGAGTTAAGGATTATTATTGTCATGCGCAAGGAATCTAATGATTTCGCAGATATGAGTCCAGAGCCTTCAAACCATGATGATATGGATAATATGGAGGAGGATATTCATGCCGAGACGGATGATCCTATTGAGCAAGAACTTCGCGCTATTTTGGACTCCAAATATTGGTTATTACGTTTTCCTTCTGAAATAGAATCATTGTTTTTAGACGAATATATTCCCCGCGCCATTCGATTATTTCACTTCCGTGCACCGTTGTTATTCTTTTTATTTTTGGTTGAAAACATCGGCATTTATCAGGTGTTGCCCAAGGATGTCAGTCCGCATTTTTTTAGTATTAATGCTTGGACGGGCGTCGCGATTCTTATTGCATCTGTGCTGTCTTATATTCCTGTGATGAGTCGCTGGTATGAATGGTACATAGGAATCGGGGGAGTCGTGGCGATTGCGGTAAGTTCCGCGACTGCAAATATGGGTGGCGGTGAGTCCGTGATTCTGACGTATGCGGGGATCATGTATATTGTCATTGTGCTGTATAGCTTTGTTTGTTTACGCTTCCAAACAGCAGTGATCGTTGGGTGGACGGGTGGTGCGTTCGGGATTATTTTGGCTTATGGGCTCGGTCATCATATTAATTGGAAACTCTATAATCTGACGTACACCATTACCAGTATCTTAGGGATGTGCTTAGCTTATGCATTGGATCGCCAAGAAAGAACGAATTTTTTACAAGCACGTTTGTTGCAGCATTCGGTAGATAAAGGGCAACAGTTAGCATGCCGATTAGATGCATTATCACGACAAGATGGTCTGACCGGGCTTGCTAATCGACGTCATTTAGATGAGAGCATGAATCATGAGTGGAACCGTGCATTACGCCAACAGCAGCCGTTAGCGTTGATGATTATCGATGTCGACTTTTTTAAATTCTATAATGATAAGCTGGGACATCTTGCGGGTGATGAGTGTCTGCGCAAGATTGGACAGTTGATTTCCAGTTTGGCTAAGCGGAGTGGTGAGTTAGCCGCGCGTTATGGCGGTGAGGAGTTCGTTTTATTATTTCCAAGCATGGATGAAAGCTGGGCAGAACAACAGGCGCAGAGACTACTTGATCGCCTCGCATCATTGAGTCTTCCAAATCCTGATGAAAGTCGTCCCTATGTCACCGTCAGTATAGGCATCGCAGTGACCGTGCCTTCAGCGATTACGTGTGTTGAACAGTTGCTGCGTCAAGCTGATGCAGCACTCTATAAAGCGAAAGCCAACGGGCGTAATCGTTATGAGTTCTTTGATGATTCGATGCGCAGTACATTTCATACTGTAGATACCTAGCCACCATGTACCTCTAATTACTCACCCGCCCATTCAATCATCGACTCTTCATCGTTATTGTCCTCGGGATCTCTCCGTGGAACTCTTTTCACTTTCTCTTCTTTGCTTTTTTCGGCTTTGCCTTTTTCATCTTTCGTTGGGTTGTTTTCAACTTTATCCGTTTTTTCTAGATTAGGCTTTTTTTTAGCTTTCGGCTTTTCCTTGTCTACAGTTGCATCAGCCGCTTTATCCGTTTTTGCTTTGACAGGGCTTTTGGCTTTAGCGTCTTTCTTTTTTTGCGATGCATCATTTTTGGCACGGTCACCTTCTTCAAGGCGTTGCCAATGTTTCAGTTGATTCATGACCTCGCCAAAAATAGTGTCTTTGTCATAGCGCCCTTTGGTATTCATCATGCCTGCAGGACGTTTCATTAATAGAGACAGCGCTTCTTCGACAGTGCGTACTGCATAAAGATGGAATTTTCCGTCGCGCACAGCATCAATGACATCTTGGCGCAGCATCAGATGCTGGACGTTTTGAATCGGAAGAATGACGCCTTGTTGGCCATTTAGACCCTGCAATTGGCATGCATCAAAGAAGCCTTCGATTTTAGGGTTAATACCACCAATCGGTTGTACGACACCGAGTTGATTCATTGAACCTGTAATTGCCCATGATTGATCAATCGGAATCTGACTGATCGAAGAAATAAGTGCGCAGAGTTCGGCAAGCGTTGCGCTGTCTCCGTCAATTTCACCGTAGCTTTGCTCAAAAGCGAGTGCAGCAGAGAAGTGAATCGGTTGGGTACGTCCGAAATGTGCGCGCAAGAAACTCGACATAATTAAGATGCCTTTCGCATGCAGCGCACCGCCCAATTCGACACTGCGCTCAATATCGAGAATTTCACCACCGCCTTGGTAAACGGTTGCGGTCAGCCGTGCGGGTAAACCGAATTCGCTATCTGCGTAATGAACGACGGTTAAGGCATTGATTTGGCCAATTCGGAATCCTTCGGTTTCGATCAGCTGTGTGCCGCGCGAGAGGTCTTCCCAATACAGTTCGCGCAAATGTCCAAGGCGATATAGGCGAGCAGCTAAAGTCGCTTCGATATGTTTTGCCGTGACTTGGCGATCATCTTGTTGAATCGCCAATGTGCTGGCTTCGCGCAAGAGGTCGCCTAATGTTGCAGCATGCAGAGACAGCGACGATTGGTCTTCTGCTTGACGACTAGAGTCTGTGAGTAATGCTGCGAGAGCCGAACGATCAAAAGGCAACAGTTTGTCTTTATTTACATAGTCCGCGATGAGGCGGACGTAGGCTTCTTCATTTTCAGTAGTGCGGCGGAGTGTATTGGTGAAGTCCGCACGAATTTTAAACAGTGCATTGAGTTCAGGTTCAAACTCAAGCAACTCATAATAGATATACGGTTCGCCAAGCAGAATGACTTTAACCGATAGTGGCAAAGAATCAGGCTCTAGCGAAATGCTGCCTGTCAATGTCAGCATGTGTTCGAGTGAAGATAACTTGAGTTGACCTGAGCGTAATGCGCGTTTGAGTCCTTGCCAAGCGTAGGGTTGCTCAAGCAATTGATCCGCTTCTAACAGCAAGAAACCACCATTAGCACGATGCAACGCGCCAGAACGAATCAATGTAAAGTCGGTGGTGATCGTACCCATCTGTGTTAGTTGTTCGACGTGTCCAAGCAAGTTGTAATGCGTCGGCAAGTCTTCAAAGACGACAGGTGCGCCAGCATTTGGTTTGTGCGTGACTACGACATTGACCTGATAACGTGGTGGGACGCGGTCAAAGATACCTGGCAAAAAGTCATCTTCTTCTTGCTCCAGAATCAGTTCGACGTGCTCGATAATATCTGTTGCGTAGTCTTTGAGGTATTCAGCAATGCCATTTACATGCTCAAAACGTTGAGCGACTTGTGTGACACGTGGCAAAACCACATCGCTGGCAATTTGTGCATTCAGGCGTGCAACTTGATGGCGGGTTTGCTCTTCAATTCGCCCAAGACGTGCGCCGAGGCGATGGAGTTTTTTGTCCATTGAGCGAACGTTTTGGTTAATCTTGGCGCGTTCAGCAGGCGCGAGCGCGGCGAGTTCATTTTCGTCCAGTTCTTTGCTGGCGAGGATATTTGTTGTGGTGCTTGGATCTTCAACTGGTTGAGGCTTAACAGGTACAAAACGATGTTCTTCATTACGAGAAACGAGTTTCAGTGCGAGTGCTTCGCCTTCTTGGGTTAGTGCTTGCAGTGCTTGTTGTTGGGCATTTCCTGCACTGTGACGAATCGTTTCGATTCGAGTGTGGTAGCTGTCAGCGGCAAAAGTTTTTTCTAAATGATCAAAGATGGTATTCCACAGTTGATGCATGTGTTTTTTGAGTTTTGGTGCATCACTCGGCGGGAGTTCAAGTGCAACGGGCTGGCGTGGGTTCGAAAAATTATTGACATAAACCCAATCACTCGGCGTCGGCATTTGCGCAGCGTGCACAGCAAGCATGCGTTTGAGCATCGTCCGTTTACCCAAGCCACTGGTACCAACGGCAAAAATGTTATAACCGTCAAAAGGTAATGACAATGCGGTTTCTACAGCGGCACGTGCGCGATGTTGACCGAGAAAATCATTCAGTGGTTTGATACGGCGTGTGCTCGGTGGAATTTCGGCAAGATTTGGTGCACGTCGTAGTTGATCGACTTTTAGATAGCCACTATTCGGCAAAACGGTTTTCATCGGAGCCGTTTTTGGAAGTGTTGCGACAGGGGTTTCTGGCGCTCTGATCATTCTCGCTTTTTGCGGAATTTGAGTGGTTTGTTGCGCGTTGTGCTTAGATGGGGACGGCGATAATTTGGTTTGTTTGATTTCACTCATTAAACTCGTTGGTTTACTGTCGAGTGTCGTACGGCTATCGCGGTCTGAAGCCTGTAGGCTGGTTTCGTGCGCATTGTCGGCAGTGTCTAAATTGTCAGTTGCAGAGTGTTTACTGTCCATAGCGCTTTCCGTCGTCATGTGTTCTGTTGGCAAAAGTATCTGTTTTCATGAAGGCGAATTCATGAGTGCTAGTCTCATGAGTGTTTGCTCGTATGCTTAGCATTGTGCCATGTATATAGGTGTCGCGTGAATCGTATTTGCAAGTTGAAATTGTTTTATTTTTGCAGTGATAAAGGTATCTGGCCCATTAAAGAATATGTGAAATTAATAAATATTATGAAGTTGCGACTTAGTGTCTAGTTTAGCAGGTTTTTACTAGAGATTTTGAATTCTCAAGGAGAGAGTTGGGGGGATGAGCAACATCAATCAACTCAACCAATTAATGCAGGATCATCGAATTGTTTAGCACAGATGCGTTCAAAAAGTTCGGCGATTTGATCGACGGGTTCTGCGATGAATAAAAACCTCACTCGGCCATTGGCGATAATTTGTAGACCATAGCG
>JASLFQ010000269.1 GCA_030150595.1 Aquirhabdus sp. | reverse complement strand
AGAATACAGTCGAGTGTGCATTACACGGGCGTGTCATTTTTTAAAGAATAGTGTTGATCGTGTTACTGAATTGTTGAGTTCATGATTGATTCTTCAACGACTAATTCGATTAACGATTCCTAGCGAAGTCTTTATGTTACTTCTCGCAACTGAATATAGTCATTCATAGGCTTTGTGGTTATAGTTCATCGAACGTTGATTTCCCACTAGATAAAGGATTTATTTGTGAAACGCCTGATGACTCGAACCCTAATCGCCGCCGCAGTGCTGACACAAATGACAGGAACTGTATTTGCTGATACGGCTTCAACAGCAGTAAGCCCTACTCTTCCTGAAAAGACCAAAACAACTGAACCAACAACCGCATTAATCTCAGGTCTTAACCTGCAAAACGTCGATCACAGTGTGCGCCCACAAGATGACTTCTACAGCTATGTGAATGGTACATGGCTCAAAAATACTGAAATCCCCGCAGATAAATCCAGTTGGGGCGCGTTCAATGAACTCGCAGAAAAATCACTGAATCAACTGCATACAATTGTCGATACTGAAAGCCAAAAGACAGACATTCCTGCTGGCTCGATCAAGCAAAAAATTGTCGATTTATATGCCAGCTACATGGATGAGCCTGCATTAGAAAAACTCGGCATCACACCACTGAATGGCGAATTTGCCAATATCGATTCGATTAAAAACAAACAACAACTTGCAACGCTGATTGCGCACCTGTCCACTATTAATGTGGGCGTGCCGTTAGAACTTGGTATTGGACAAGATTCTAAAGATTCGACCAAAGTCGTTGCAGGACTCGATCAAGGTGGACTTGGACTGCCTGATCGGGATTACTATTTAAAAGATGATGAGAAGCTAAAAGTCACTCGCGCTAAGTACCTTGAGTATATTGAAAAAATGTTGACCATGTCTGGCGATGCAGCAGCTAAACAACATGCCAGCGAAATCTTAGCGCTCGAAACTGAAATCGCAAAAGTGCAATGGACTAAAGTCGAAAACCGAGATCCAGTCAAAACCTATAATCCAATTGAGCTCGATAAACTCAAAACGCTCGCACCTCACTTCGATTGGAATCGCTATCTTGTCGATGCAGAACTGAAAGATAAAACACCATACTTGGTCATCGGACAACCGAGCTATGTCAAAGGCTTTGATCAATTAGTAGATAAAACGCCACTTGATGTCTGGAAGGTCTATTTCAAATGGCACGTCTTAGGCACTTTCGCATCAAAGCTATCTAAACCCTATGTCGATGAGCATTTTTCATTTTACGGCACGACATTACGCGGTGTTCCTGAAAATGAAGTACGCTGGAAACGTGCGATTAAAACTGTCGAAGGCGCCATTGGCGAAGGTTTAGGTCAACTTTATGTAGAGCAATATTTCCCTGCTGAAAACAAAGCGAGGATGCTCAAGTTGGTCAATAACTTAATCGCGGCTTACCATCAAAGCGTGAATACTTTAGATTGGATGAGTGCTGACACGAAAAAAGAAGCGCAGAAGAAACTAGACAAGCTTGCAGTCAAAATCGGTTATCCAAATAAATGGCGCGACTACAGTACCTTAGTGATCAAAAAAGATGATCTCATTGGCAACTCCATGCGCGCCAGCCGTTTCGAGTATCAGCGCAATATCAATAAACTCGGCAAACCTGTTGATCGCGAAGAATGGGGAATGACGCCGCAAACCGTCAACGCCTACTACAACCCATCGATGAATGAAATTGTCTTCCCAGCGGCAATTTTGCAACCGCCATTCTTTAATGCCAATGCGGATGATGCGGTGAATTATGGTGGCATTGGCGCGGTCATTGGACATGAAATCAGTCATGGTTTCGATGACCAAGGTAGTCAGTTTGATGAAGTGGGTAATCTCCGTAATTGGTGGACACCTGAAGATCATAAAAACTTCGCAGCCAAAACTAAAGCACTTGTGGCGCAATATAGTGCCTATAGTCCAATCAAAGGCTACAACGTCAATGGTGAGCTGACGCTCGGTGAAAATATCGCGGATAACTCTGGTTTAGCCATCGCTTACAAAGCTTATCAATTGTCGCTGAATGGAAAAACTGCACCCGTGATGGATGGTTTAACGGGTGATCAACGTTTGTATTTCGGCTGGGCGCAAGTATGGCGTAGTAAAACCCGCGAAGCGCAACAAATTGTTTATCTAAAAAGTGATCCGCACTCCCCAGCACAATTCCGTGGCGATGGGGCACTTGCCAATCAGCCTCATTTCTATGATGCCTTTGGCGTGAAAGAAGGCGATAAGATGTATTTAGCGCCAAATCAACGCGTCATTATGTGGTAATGAATCGTCATCAATATGATCAATATGATATGCCTGATCAAGTCTTGATTTGTTCAGGCATATTATTTGGTTACCTATTTTGGTTTCTTACATTTGCAGACAAACTAAATCATAAAATTCTTGTTTCCAAACACTTATTTATTCAGGCTATAGGCTGATTTTTTAAAGAAAGAATTACTATGTCTCGTTCTGTATTAGTCATTAATTGTGGCTCTTCTTCGATTAAATTCGCACTCGTCCCTGAAAAAAATCAACAACACACCACGAATACTCCGCATGTACGTCGTTCAGGACTTGCAGAAAACTTAGGGACACCTGAAGCCCTGCTGAACATTATTAACGAGCATGGTGAGAAGACAACAATTGCTCTGCCTCATGCAGATCATCAAGCGGCGTTGACGCGTATTCTTGAAACGCTTGGCGATGAAAAACCGATTGCGATTGGCCATCGTGTCGTTCATGGCGGTGAAAAATTCACACACGCTGAACAAATCGATGATCACGTCATCGACGCGATTCGTGAGACTACCCCGCTTGCGCCACTGCATAATCCAGCCAATTTACTAGGCATTGAAGCAACCTTAAAACTATTTCCAGATTTACCACAAGTTGCCGTTTTTGATACTGCTTTCCACCAAACCATGCCACCGCAGGCTTTTCGCTATGCTGTGCCAGAAGACTTATATCGTAAACATGCAATCCGACGTTATGGTTTTCATGGTTCAAGTCATGCTTATGTGACGCACCATGTCGATGATTTACTCGGCAGCACAAATCACGGTTGGTTGTC
>JASLFQ010000263.1 GCA_030150595.1 Aquirhabdus sp. | reverse complement strand
AGTCTGTCGTATTCTTGATTGCTCTGCGTATTCAGCATATTCCGCTGCTACAGCGTCAGATAATGGCGTGGCATCTAGTGATTTTGCATAACGTTGTGCTAATTGATGGCCGAAGCCCCAACTGCCTTCGGCTTTGGTTTTTTCTAAAACTTGAGCGGATAAGGTCAATATTGGATCATTTGCGCGCTTTTGCATCGTGATCACACTGGTACTGTATTCATTGCCGCCGCCATGCGCTTCATCCAAAAGTTTGGCAAAAGGCAACATCGCGGCTAGATTTTCATTCATCCAGTGCGTGAAGCTTTGCTCACCTGTGGCTGTTTCGATCTTCAAACCAGCCAAACGACCTTGATCAACAACATGATTTTGATTACGTGCAATTTGCTCTTCTTCAGCAGCGAAGAGAGATGGGCTGGGTGCCATCAAACAATACAATGCTAATACTTCTAGGAAACAAGCGGTATTCAGACTAATACCGACATCGGTAAATGGGTCGAGATCGACTGCACGCAACTCAACATAAGCAACGCCACGTGCTTCGAGGGCTGCAGAAGGTGTTTCGTTAGCTTGGGTAATTTGTTTCGGACGAATCAGACTGTAGTATTCGTTCTCTAATTGCAGAATATGATCATTAATCTGTATCGGCTTGCCATTTTCATCATTGAGTCCAAGCGCGCTAAAGGGCGGATAGGCATCACCAATGGCATGTTTTAATCCTGAAATATAAGCTTTGATGCAGTTGTAATGAATGCCTAGACTACGTTGAGCGCTGTTTTGATAACCGAGCTTGCCCATGCGTAGGGCTGTCGCGTTCGGCAAAAACAACGTGCCTTTCATCAGGTCTTGTAAGTGGTGTTCTCTGCCTGTCAGAAAGCAAGCGCAAACCGCAGGACTCGCGCCGAGCAGATAAATCACCATCGGCGTCATACGAATAAAATTACGAATGAGGCCGAAATACTTCTCACTAATAAAATCCTGTTTTGATGTGGCAGGATTCAGCGCTAGGTTTTCATTTTGCCACGCATCCCATAAGGCATCTGGGAACGATAAATTGTAGTGAATGCCTGCAATGGTCTGCATTCTACGACCGTAACGTACGCCCAGACCATGTCGATAGAGTGTTTTGAACTGACCTAGGTTCGATGAGCCATATTGGGCTAAACGAATTTTATCTTCATCTTTATCGAGCATGCATGGCATGGACAACGGCCAAAGTGTTTCACCTTCTGGAAGAGCCTGGTAGGTCACTTGATGTAAGTCACGTAAACAGGACAGCGCTTCTTGTGGGGAATCACAAGGTGGTGTGATGAGCTCAATCAAGGCTTCAGAATAATCAGTAGTGATTCGCGGATGTGTGAGTGCAGAACCGAGTTTGGCAGGGTGGTCAGTCTGTGAAATAAAGCCATCCGCTTGCATGCGCAAGGATTCTTTTTCAATCCCACGTAGTATGCCTTGTAGAAGATCGGGTTTTAACCAGCTCGGAATTGTAGTCGCGGGCATGACAGATGCTTCTGTGATGGTCGTCTTGACCATGTGCTCACTCATATTGTGTACTCATATCGCAAATTGGTTTATTAAATCGTCACTGATTTGATGCAATGCGGGTCACTGTGCCATTTATGGTCGTTGTTGGCAGTTATATTAAACCGAAGGCTTGTTGAAGCATATTACACCGTCACTTCGATGGATAGCCTGAAAAGTATTTGATCAAATGCCATTGTCAGCAGACATGGTGACGATATTGTGACTTTACTATAAATCAATTGGATGGGGGTGTTTATACCGTTATCAAGAGTGTGGATTTAACTTAATGAAAATCTTGTGAGATCATTTGCAAAAGTCGATTCATAAAAAATACCACTAACATCGCTGTAGTGGCATCTTTATATGCAACCGCAAATCTCAGCTTAATTTACATAATATTGCCAAGCCAAGCCAAGATACGGTTTGCATCACCAGTACGTCGTTGAGAGGACTGAGCATCCATTAGGACAATGACGGTTGGACGTTGATTGACACTGGCTTCCATGACAACACAATGTCCAGCTTCGTTAATATTGCCTGTCTTTGATAAACCAATATCCCATTTGCCAGCACGAACTAAGGCATTGGTGTTGATTGAATGCAGTACGCCGCGATCATTATGGAAGTCATATTCAGCAGTCGTGGTAAAACGACGAATCACTTCGTATTCATAGGCGGCTTTAACCATTTTGGCTAAATCGCGTGGTGAAGCAGAGTTGCGACTATCCAAACCTGTTGGGTCCCCGAAGAATGCGGTTTTCATGCCGAGTTGTTTTGCTTTAGCATTCATATTCGCGATGAATTGTGTGCGACCTTTATCGTAAGTTCTAGCTAAAGCTGCGGCCGCAGGATTTTCAGAATGCATAAGTGCCAACAACAACAGCTCAGCACGATTGTAGGTTTCAAAGGGTCGTAGGCTAGATCTGGTTTTTTTTGGCCCCATAAAATCTTCAGGTTGTAACGTGATTTGCTCATCCATCGGCAAGCGTTCATCTAGCGTCACCATCGCGGTCATGAGCTTGCTAATAGAAGCGATTGGGCGCGTTGTGTCGATATTTTTGCCATACAACACTTCGCCAGTATTACTATCCATCACAAGCGCTGCGTTTGCATTCAGGGATAATAAGCTGTCGGTTTGAGAGTCGGCACCAGACATTTTGTCCCGTACATTGTCAATTAAGCCAGATAGGGAACCTGAGCGACTGGTTGGCGTACCTACTTTTGGCAATGTGCGAATGTTGATGCTTAAATCAGAATCTTCATCGTCGTCGCTATCGCCATTCATGATTTGGCTGGCACGACCCAAATTACTTGAGTTGTTCGCCCAGTTATTCTGTGAACTCGATGACGGCGTCACGCGATTTGTATTTTGGCTAATTTGAAGATTAGCATGGACAGAAGAAGAAACTAGCCACGAGAGTATGCTAATCACCAGCAGCTTATGTGGTTGATTGACTCTGCGGTTCTGTAGTGATGTCTTCATTTTCTCTTCCTTTTCACAGAGTCTGCTCGTTTAGAGAATACTCATCCTTGCTTACTGACCTAGGTCGTGTGATTAAACATAAAGTGCTAACTCGAATGACTTAGAAGCAACAACGATATTAAAATTGAAAATACCGTTGCTTCAATTTCATCCTGGCAAACTCGCCACTAACTTTTTGTTAAAATTCGCATTTTCCACAAAATGTGGAACGAATTTATATGTTTGTTCGTATTACGCTTTTGTCGAGTAGACTCGCAACGAACGTCATCTGTCAAAAGCCGACCTTATATACTCTATATTGATATCATGACGGCGCTTTTCAAGATGATTTGTACATCATATTGAATGATCATGTTACATGAAGCACTGTGCTAAGAATGTGCGTTTCATGAAACAAAGTCAAATTAATATTGCTTAAATACCATACAAACATGTCTGTTCTCAATTAGAATCTATTAAGATTCTAAAAAGGTTGTTAGATTTTGTGATTTGGTTAACTGAATCACAGTTTGAGTCATGCGATTACTGTGAAGTAGATCTGATATTTCCCTTGGTTTTGGGTAATGTATCTTCAATAGACATGGATAATTAGTACCGTCAGGTGCTATATTGCGTTTAGAATTGTAAAAAATGGCAAGATGGAAGTAACTTCCTCATGTATTTATAGATCTTGCCTAAAAAATATTTTTTCACATATGTTCTTTGCATATGAGAAGCCATGCAAACGGAGATGCACAGTTGATCAAAGTTCTCGTAGTAGATGATCATGAGTTGGTACGTACTGGGATTTGCCGAATGCTGGTCGATACACCAGAAATTCAGGTTGTCGGAGAAGCAGAGTCGGGTGAGCAAGCGATAGAGCTGGCACGACAGCATCAGCCTGATGTGGTGTTGCTGGATGTAAATATGCCTGGTATTGGCGGCGTAGAAACAACACGTCGATTATTACAATCGGTAACTGGGATTAAAGTCTTAGCCGTGAGTGGACTCAGTGAAGAGCCTTATCCATCGATGTTGTTGAAAGCAGGTGCAAGTGGATATATTACTAAGGGTGCACCGCTTGACGAGATGGTGCGTGCTATTCGTAAAGTGATGCAGGGTGGTAAGTATTTTAGTGCAGATATCGCTGAGCAACTTGCATCGAGTTATCTGTCCGATCAACAAAATTCTCCATTTGATCTTTTGTCTGAACGAGAAATGCAAGTCGCGATGATGGTTGTTAATTGTATCAGTGCACAGGAAATTGCTGATCGGCTGTTTGTCAGCGTGAAAACAGTGAATACTTATCGCTATCGAATTTTTGAAAAGCTTCAAATCGATAGTGATGTTAAATTGACGCATTTGGCCATGCGTTATCGGTTAATCACACCATAGTCGCATGA
>JASLFQ010000241.1 GCA_030150595.1 Aquirhabdus sp. | reverse complement strand
GGTCTGTCCCTGTAATCGACTGAGGTCACTAGGGACAGGCCAGCGTAGGCTGGATTGATAGACGGTAACACCCGTTACGGTTTGACCAATCAGAGGTGAAAGGCTTGTTTTCGTCGTTTCAACTTCAGGTAACTCAGGCATAGGACTGATCCAATATTATTGATCAAATAAGCGGATCATTAGATCAGAACGCGCCAAAGTACGATGAAGAATGCCAATACAATGAATATTGTCGCAATCGGCCACGGGGATTGAGTCGCCAGAACAAGTAACGTGATAAATCCGCTTCCTGCCAACCAATCTCGTCGTCGTGTTTGGATGATATCCATACGCAATTGTTGCACTTCACGCCATTGCCTGTCCTGCCAAGCCCCTTGCTGGCGTAATCCATGAAGGCTGTCAACGATCAATGCGGGTAGATCAGTTGCGCCCATCAATAAGTCAGGCAGTTGTTGTCCAAAATCACGCATGGCTTTCAATGGGTTCATATGCTGACTCACCCATTCGGTGAGGATCGGCTTTGCGAGTTTCCAGATATCGAGCTGTGGATAGAGATCGCGCCCTAAACCCTCAACATGCACTAAGGTTTTCATCAACAGCATGAGCTGTGGCGGGATTTCTAGATGATAACGGCGAGCAATATCCATGACTTGCATCAGGATTCCTGCAAAATCCAATTGATCCATCGGTTTGGAAATCATTGGGCTAATCACACGACGCATGTCACGCATGAGGGCATTTTGATCGGTGCCTTGAGGAATCCAGCCTGCTTGATGTACGATTTGAATCAGTTGTGTGAAGTTGCTCTGAATGACTGATAATAGAATACGCGCAATGACCAGACGATCAGTGTCGGATAGTTCGCCTACAATTGCACAATCTAAAGCGATAAAGCGCGGCTCTGCTGGATTGAGTGTTTCGACGAAGACGTTGCCTGGATGCATGTCTGCGTGAAAGAAATTATCGCGGAAGACTTGGGTAAAGAAAATCGTTAAGCCTTTTTCTGCCAGTTTGGCGCGATCCATGCCAAGACGTTCAAACGTTGCCAGATCGGAAACAGGCGCACCGACAATTCGTTCTGCAATCATAATATCTGTCGTGCTGGAGTAAACCTCTGGCACATACATCATCTTTGAACCTAAGAAGTTGTGGCGCATTTGCATCGTGTTTGCAGCTTCAAGGTTCAGATCAAGTTCATTGAGAATGACTTGGCGATAGTCGTCGATGACTTTACTGAGATGGAGGGCACGTGCCGCTTCAACACGTACCTCAAGCCAATGACCAATCCAAGCGAGAATTTCAAAATCTTGAATAATTTGTGGTCGGATATTAGGTCGTACGATTTTGACAATGACTTCCTTGCCATCATGCAATGCTGCTGTGTGCACTTGCGCAATGGACGCTGCTGCAAGAGGTTGCACATCGAAGCGTGCAAATTGGGTTTTTAATGATACGCCGAGTGACTTTTCTACGCACTCTTTTGCTACTTCATAAGGAAACGGTGGCACACGATCTTGTAGCAGCGTAAGTTGATCTAATAGTTCTGGTGGGATTAAGTCGCGACGAGTTGATAGTAATTGTCCGAGTTTAATAAACAGCACACCCATATCTTGCAAGGCATTTTTTAAGCGTGCTGGATCGTTTGTATGATTGTTCCATGCGGCAGGATGCAGACGAATTGCGGTCATTGCAGGACGTGCTTTGCTTGGAATTTGTTCATTAGGAACGAGCGTATCTAAACGATAATGTGCGGCAATACGCCAAAGCTCGAGTAAGCGAGCGCGATGAGGAATCATAATTGTCGTGGACTCATAGATAAGTTCATTATTGCTGACTTTGTGATGCTTGGAGGCGAGCAAGACGTGCTTGCAGGCGTTCAACGTCGGATTGTATATCTTGAATATTATCTGCAAAGTCTTCAGCTTGCCAGCGTGATGCAAAGAGAGTGCTGTCTTCTTTCACCCATTCTTCGCTGTTTGCCATGAATGTTCTGCTGGTTTGCTTGAGTGCGACTTGTCCGTGTTTCAAAAATTGACCAATTTGCTGTGCAGGCATATCGCCGATTAATGGTGCGAGCTTACCTGCAATATCAGGTTCAGCCAGTGCCATGATTTGTTGCAGGGCTTGCAGAAGTGACATATCGCCCTGAATGGGGATGTTTCCCGTATGTCCTGCTTTTGCACCGATCAATTTTGCGAGTGCGACTAAATGCGGTACGTGTAATGTTGTCGTTGCCTGAATCGGTGCAAGCTTTTTGTCATATGGACGTTGTTCAAATACGGATGGTGTTTGCGTCTCTGCTTGACCGAGCGCGGTCGGAGATAGTCTGACTCGCCCATGATCAAATAGTGTGTCTACCGACAAGTTAGGTGCATCAATGACAATACGCAGGAGTTTGGTCGAAGGGCTATCAATGCTACCTGCGAGTTGATCGAAACCTAGGCGTGTTGCAGCATCGAGATCAATCCAATCATTGAGCAGACGTTCAAATGCAGCAAGGGCAAGTGTCGCAATCATCTTTAGGTATCCATTTCTTAATGTTTAAGTGCTCATTAATTACTTGAAACCACGATGCAATGCCACGATACCGCCAGTCAAGTTGTGGTAATCACAGCTTTGAAAACCAGCTGCTTCCATCATTTGCTTGAGCGTACGTTGATCTGGATGCATACGAATAGATTCTGCGAGGTAGCGATAGCTTTCTGCGTCGTTGGTAATGAGCTTTCCTAAAAATGGCAATGCCGTAAAGGAATACAAATCGTAGACTTTGGATAGTGGCTCAAACACAGGTTTAGAAAACTCTAAAACCAATAAACGACCGCCTGGCTTGAGGACACGGTACATTGAGCGTAATGCGGCATCTTTGTCCGTGACGTTACGTAGTCCAAAACTGATGGTCAGTAGGTCAAAGCTTTCATCGGCGAATGGTTCTAAGGTTTCAGCATTTGCCAATACAAAGTCCACATTGCTGCACCCTGCATCAAGCAGGCGATCACGACCGACATTCAGCATGGATTCATTAATATCAGACAGTACAACACGACCTGTGGATCCAACTTCGCGACTAAAGACTTTCGCCAAATCACCTGTACCACCAGCAATATCGAGGACATGTTGACCACGACGGACACCTGATAAGGTAATGGCAAAACGCTTCCATAGGCGATGGATTCCCATCGACATTAAGTCATTCATCAAGTCATATTTGGCGGCAACAGAATGGAACACTTCAGCAACCTTAGCTTGTTTCTCGGCGGTTGGAACTGTTTTAAAGCCGAAATGGGTCGTTTCGCCAACATTGCTGGTATTTGACGCAGTTTGAGCTTCTGCGCTGGTCTGATTTTCTTGTGGCAGTGTTTGCTGTTGACCTTGCGGTGTGCCTATTGGCAGCGGTGATGTATTGAATGGGCTTGTGGATTGCGGGGTCTTCATCGTTGATGTGCTAGTGTTGTCTTGAGCTTCGGTCATTTTTCTTTCCATACAAATCGGTGGAGACTATGAACATCAACGATGTCATCACATAGGTCTAGTCTACGTGATGTAGTCAATCGGGTATAGGTTTAGTGCGTATTCTATTGTTGTGAAACTGGTTGTGAAATTAGCGCAAAAATGGGTTTGGTGTACCTACTTGAATGCGCTCAATGATTTCTCGTTCATGTTTAGTAAAGACGCCAATGAATACTTCTGCCGATTTCAACGGCTTCATGGCAGCAAAGCCCTCACCAAGAAAATTGTATAACGGATCAAAATGATGTCGTTCGGCTGCGCCTTTAGAGATTTTGAATGCGCTTTGAACGATAAAAGAGCGGACATATTTGTCCAAACTAAACCCGAGTTTATCCAGCAGACTTAGTTGGTGAATACGCGCTTCGGTTTGATTGGCTTGGTGATAGAGATCAATTACAAAGTCATCATCAATTTCGCCGAACTGATTGTATTTAAAATCAGAGGTCATCAGCCCAGCAAGTTGTTGATCTAATTCAATGGCAAGCACAGCCAGTTCAATGGCCTCACACCCCGTGACGATGGTACTGGCGGGAACCAAGCGTTCAAATTTCTTTGCTTTATTGATAACACGATCGAACTGTCCAGCTAAGATTTCAAAATCTTCACCGCCATAGAGGCGCGTTAGGAAATATTGCGTCATGAGGTGATGTTCAGGAACTGCAAAAAGCGCAGCATGGGTATGCTGCATACGTTTTTTTTGCCAGTTTTGCAGAGTTGTTAGGCGTGCGGCGAGTTGAGGGTTCTGGTGAAAATCAAGAGTGCGATAATGATTGAGCATCTCTTGCATAGGCGCAAAATTGGACATAGGAACTTTTTATAAGATAGAAAAACGCTAATGGGGAGGATACCTTAAAAGGATATACTCATGGAATCTACGGTCTTAATGAGTTTTCATTTGTCTGTTACTTGGATGATTTGTGCCCATCATAAGTCAACTCTACCTTTTTACTGTTGCGCCACCATTGCTTGGGCGTTGC
>JASLFQ010000228.1 GCA_030150595.1 Aquirhabdus sp. | reverse complement strand
TGCCAAGACTGCCATTAATCTGGCAAACTGGTTTGGCTGATCCGCCCCTAAAAATGACATTAAAATGATTTCGTGCATTGCGCTAAGCCATACTTGAGTGACAATATGTGGCGAATCATAATACATTTCTACCTTTAACGCCTCGGAGCTCGTGTGAACGCACCTCGTCAAGGACTATTTGCAACTATCGTCGCCATCAGTTTTGCTCTTCACACTGCGCTTATTGTTGAAGGTTCTGTGCACCAACTGGCATCCACACGTGATGCTCAGGGGCAATTACTGATTCGTCAGCTTGCCGAAGATGCCACGCTGGGCGTAGCAAGGCAGGACACAGTCTCCTTGGCATTACTGGCAAATCGCTACAGTGAACGTGCAGACATTGTGTCATTGCGCATTCTGGCAGCAGATGGACACGTATTAGCGACAGGCGGTAGCGCTCCTTCGCGTAGTGGTCAGTTATTTCAGCAAATTTTGTTACAAGATCGCACACAAAGTGGTCAAGTTGAACTCACTTTAGCTGAAGCAAGCTTAGGTGAAATCATTCGATTACAATGGCTACCCCTTTTATTATCGCTTTTAATTCATATTTTCTTGTGGCTGCTTTATCGCGTGGTCGCACGACCGAAATCAGCATGGTTTGCCAACCAAAGTTCACCAGATACAACAGATCCAGAAATGGCAGCAGCTTCAGACGTTATTGATCAAACAAATAGCGCAACACTCGCACCAGAGCCAAGCTTACAACTGAAGGCACAAACTGCGTCTACGCTAGCACCCGCGTCGTACCCCGTCATACTGCGCATCGCTTTCGACGACCCAAAATCTCTATTAGAGACACTAACACCATCGATCGCGCAAAAATATTTTTCGCTATGTCAAAAGCTCCTTGAAGAAGCGATTCGCGTATTGGGTGCGCATATGCCGAATGACGGCGAGCCGACCGAACTCAGTATCGTTTCACCTTTTGGATTGAATGGTGCTTTGGTGGGCGTCAATCAAAGTTCAACGCCAGCGTTAGGGCATTTATTATTATTGGCACAGCTCATTAACCTGTTAAGTGATGCGGTCTATCGTCGTAATCGTCTTGAAAAGCGTTTTGCGCTGCATACGCGCACAGCCATTACTGAAGTTGACGAAGCATCCGACTCGGCAACGAAAAGTACAGCGTTGATTCAACAAGCGAAAACCAATGATGTGCTCATTCATGCGTCAGATAGCAACCTATCGCGCCTGATGATCCAATTTAGTTTAAGTGCTTTGCAACAATCGACTGAAAATGACAGCAGCGGTCTTAATGAAGCGATGCGGCTCAGTGGCTTACGTAGCGACCAAGCACAGCTCATTGAACGCGCACGTGCGCAGATTTTAGGACGTCCAAACGAATAAAATTATCTGGAATACTTTGAATTCAGCACATTATCAAAATCTATCAAAGATTACGTCACTATCTGTTAGCGGCGTAGTCATTGCATAGTCAGAGTTCTGTTTTATTGACCCGCTGCTTGATCCATCTTTTGAGTCTGCGCATCATTGGCATCTAATGCTTTGTCGAGCTTCTGACGCATAGCTGTGCCATTATACCCAATCGCATTAGCCGCTTCGACGCTTCGCGTTTCAGGACGCCCAGTATCGCTCACGATAGGTTTAGGTGGCTCTTGTTTGCTGCAAGCCGTCAGACCTAAGCTACAAGCCATACTCACCAAGGCTAAAGCACGCAATCCATTGTTCATTCATTCACTCCTTTATCAACTTATCCATCTTGGATATTTCAGACATTAGAATGCCACATAAGGCGTTGCGGTGCCACTCGGCGTAGTCGCTCCCTCAATGGCAGTGAACACAGTTTTGCCAAAGAAAAATGGCGCCCCCCAAGCAAATGTATTTGAGCTTCGACTCGTACCCGTCTCGCTTGATCCGCCAAGATCACTAAATGCTGTGTAATATGGATTCTGATTGAACAACGTCGAGGCATTCGCAATGCTAAATAACGCAGTGGCGGTTGTGGAATTAGTACCCACTAAAGTTGCCGTCAGATTAAGCGTTGTTGCTGGGCAAAAGAAGCCTGACGCATTACTGCTACACGCAATAATTGCATTATTGGGATTCGGAACAGCATAAATATTCGTCCCGCTATCAATATAGCTCTCCGTATAATTAGCACCGCTATATCGAGTTGTAAACTCAAAGTTATTTGGATCAACCTGAAGTGCGATGGCGCTGCCTAAACCATTGTTACTGCGCGTCCCTATTCCAAAGACTAAAGAACCATTCACTGACGGCGCTCCAATGCTTGGAATCGCTGGCAGCACAATCAATGAACCATTGTTGTCAATCGGGAAGAAAGAAATCGGATTCTGTACTTGCGCATTCAGCGGCACTGTGGTGGTGATACAGGATTGCGACGTCGCACAGCTGTAATACAAATTGTTTTGCGCTGTACCATTTAAATTTGTTGCAAGGCAACTCGCACCACAATCTTGGGCGCCATTTGCAATACCCAAGATTCCATTTGCGCCAAAACTTTGTACCGTATTCCGAGAAGTCCCCACATTGGAACACGCAGAAGGAATTGTGCTGAAACTTGAACTACCAATAATTTGAAGCGGTAACGAGCTCGCCGTTTCACCGCTGATTTGTAAATCTGCGGTTTGTAATGGTCCCCAACTATACCCATCGACAAACTGTGCACACTCAACCAACGCGTGATTATTGGCATCCACACGTTGCGGCAAAGTAAAACTAGCAGGTAAAGCCGAGGCAAAAAGGCGTAAACCTGTCGATCCTGTATCGACCTGAACATGATCCACCGTGGCACAGGTTTGTGTACCTGGCACACAAACGGTCAACGTCACATACATCAGATTTGCGACCGCTGGCACCGAATTGGGCGGCGTGACCGCAGCAGGACCTTCATCAATCGTCAAAGGAACAACATTGGCTGCGGCAGCGACCGTAGCAGAAGGAATTGGCGTCGTTGATGATGGGGAATTGAACATTGGAGTGGATGATGGATTATTGGATGGCGAACCAGTGGTTGGGGAGTTACTTGTCACTGGAGATGCATTTGTACCATTGCCCCCACCGCCGCAGCCCACTAAAACCACTGCCATAAAGCCCAGAAGTAGCGTCAAAAATCTTTGCTGACTCATCGCGATCTCCTTCGCTTCAGTTCAAACTATCCAATGAAAAACTACTCGGTACAAGATTAGGAATATAAGCTTTACCGTGAAAGTTACGTAATCGACCTTCAGAAATCACAACCACTTGGGACTGTTCAACAATTTGAGGCTGACGCCCAGCCGATGCACTCTCTACGGAGATATAAGTTTTGAAGTAATCGCCCAGTAGCTGGTGCAAATCAGGCTTAAAGGATCCATGCCAAGTCAGCGCAAAAACAACGCCGTTCGGATTGACGTATTCAGTAATCAAATTTCCAGAATCATCATGCATTTGCTGGGCAGAATAATTTGCAGAAGTTGAACTTGCAGATGTGGTACTGGCATGCTGCATCGCAATGATCTTGCTGCCGTTCTGAAATGAATCGATGCCTCCACCAAGTCCTGCGAATGCAACCGTAGGCAAGCTCATGATTAAACATGATAATAATAAAGTTTTTTTCATAATAATCACCACGTTCAATCCACCCATTTGGAGATATGAATCTTAATACGCTCAGAATGAAGACTTTACCATGCGAATATCTCTCGCTATTTTGACAATCATATAACCATTATGAGCATTGATCTGTCACGAATATGTATACCCAGTATTATCAATAGATTCATAGTATTATTAAACAAAACCAAGCACTATCTTCTAATAAAAAACCTTAAGAGTCATCAGTTCCAACATACAAAAATCATCAAAACGCTTAAAAATCAGCTAGAATACACTCCTTAAATATCTCGCTTCTAAATGACGCACATCGCCATAAGGTCTTTTACATGACATCGAACACCATCAAACTGAATACAGTAGAAGAGCTGGTTGCTGACATTCGTGCGGGTCGTATGGTCATCTTGATGGATGATGAAGACCGCGAAAACGAAGGTGATTTAGTCATGGCGGCAACTCACGTCCGCCCTGAAGATATTAACTTTATGATTACTCACGCCCGTGGATTGGTCTGCTTGACCTTATCCCGCGAGCGTTGTGCACAGTTGAATTTACCGCTGATGGTTGAACGCAATGGTGCATCACACGGCACGAACTTCACCCTGTCGATTGAAGCCGCTCAAGGCGTCACCACAGGTATTTCGGCTGCTGAACGTGCACGTACTGTACAAGCAGCTGTTGCCCCGATGGCAAAACCTGCTGATATCGTTCAACCTGGTCATATTTTTCCGCTCATGGCGCAGCCTGGCGGTGTATTGCATCGTGCGGGACATACCGAAGCAGGTTGCGACTTATCCCGCTTGGCAGGATTAGAGCCTGCATCGGTCATTTGTGAAATTATCAATGAAGACGGCGAAATGGCGCGCCGCCCTGACCTTGAAATTTTTGCCGCAAAACACGGCATTAAAATGGGCACCATTGCCGATCTGATTCAATATCGCATGTTGAACGAACAAACTGTTGAGCGTGTCAGCACCCAGCCATTCAGTACCACGCATGGCGAATTCACACTCCATCGCTACAAAGAACACGGCAGCTCAGATACCCATATTGCACTCGTAAAAGGCGATCCGAAACAAGGCGTCACGACCGTTCGCGTGCATGGTTTGAATCCATTGCGTGACTTGCTTCAAGCACACTGCAAAGGCAAACCTGCGTGGTCTGTTGATTCAGCACTAAAAACTATTGCAGACAGTGATCGCGGTGCGTTGGTTTGGATTAGTCAGGGCGAAACGGTAGATTTTGGCACGGCATTAGATACACTGGATCAACCAGTGGCGGCGGCCTCATCAGCGCATTATCGTTCGATTGGTGTCGGCGCACAGATTCTGCGCGATATTGGCGTCCAACAAATGCGTTTACTCAGTTCACCATTGCGCTTTAATGGTCTGTCTGGCTTTGGTTTGGAAATTGTTGATTACGTTCTACCAAATACTGCTGCGCACAAAGCGTAAGCGTTTACACTTAACACCAAATTTTTAAACTGAACATCATCTTGTTCAATTGATCAAAGGAAATACACCATGACCATTCAAGTCATTGAAGGCCAACTGCACCAAGGTAACGAAGGCAAATACGCGGTACTCGTTGGACGTTTTAATAGCTTTGTGGTTGAAGCATTACTTGAAGGCGCTTTAGACACACTGAAACGTCATGGCGTTGAAGACAAAAACGTCACCATCATCCGTGCCCCAGGTGCATGGGAATTGCCTTTGGTTGCTAAAAAACTCGCAGCAAGCGGCAAATACGATGCAATCATCGCGCTCGGTGCAGTGATTCGTGGCGGCACACCGCATTTTGATTTTGTCGCGGGCGAAAGCGCAAAAGGCTTGGGCGTGGTTGGTTTAGAATACAATTTGCCAGTTATTTTCGGCGTATTGACCACCGATAGCATCGAACAATCGATTGAACGTGCAGGCACAAAAGCAGGCAACAAAGGTGCGGATGCTGCGCTGACAGCGATTGAAATGGTTAATTTGCTGAAGGCGATTTGAAGCAATGACCCTACAACCTAACGGCTTCAAAGCCAATCCCACTACTTACGCTGCAAAGCGCAAAGCACGTCGCTTTGCCATGCAGGGTTTGTATGAGTGGCTATTGACCAATAATCCTGCTCATGAGATCGAAGCGCGTACCCGTGCTGAAAAT
The DNA here is from genome assembly GCA_030150595.1 of Aquirhabdus sp. Classification (GTDB taxonomy): domain Bacteria; phylum Pseudomonadota; class Gammaproteobacteria; order Pseudomonadales; family Moraxellaceae; genus Aquirhabdus. The sequence goes on along the minus strand of JASLFQ010000228.1, from coordinate 6,998 downwards.
CACATGAACAAGACGGACATTGTCTACTATCACGAATTACTCAGCCAAACGATTGCCTACAATGAATCGTTGGATGAGATTCTCGACCCTGCGATTGATCGTGAACTTGAGGCATTGAATGTCGTCGAGCGCGCGATTCTGCTGCTCGGTATCTATGAAATGCGCGAACGACTTGAAATTCCGTACGCGATTGTCATTGATGAAGGCGTGGAATTGGCGAAGCATTTCGGTGCAACTGAAAGTCATAAATACATCAATGGCGTACTTGATAAAATCGCGCGCCAGCTCCGCCCTGAGGAATTTGCCGCAGGGCGCGCTGCGCGCAAAGCAACTCAGCAATCTGATGCGGCAGACGACAACGCAACTGACGCAGATCAGAATTAATCATTCGTCATGGATGAATTTTCGCTGATTCAACAGTTCTTTCAACGAAAGTCTCAGCAAAACTCATCCACTGGCGTACGTCTTGGCATTGGTGATGATGCAGCATTACTGATGCCACCCGCGCATCATGAGTTAGTCATCAGTACCGATACACTGATTGCAGGTCGGCATTTTCCTGTCAAGACTGATGCCTACTCGATTGGCTGGAAAGCTGTCGCGGTCAATCTTTCTGACCTTGCCGCGATGGGCGCAGCCCCCCATAGCATTTTACTCGCACTTACACTCCCCAAAGCAGACTCTGACTTCTTGGCAAAACTTGCCGAGGGCATCTTTGCGCTGTGTGATGCGTCCAATGTCACATTGATTGGCGGCGATACCACACGCGGCGACACTCTGAGCCTCACCGTCACCGCACTCGGCTGGACTCCAACGGGTCAAGCCATTCGACGTAACGGCGCTCAAGTGGGTGATCTGATAGTCGTCTCCAATACGCTTGGCGATGCCGCTTATGCACTGCAACATCTCAATGATCCTCTGCTAAATCCAAGTTTAAAATCACGCCTTGACCGTCCAACGCCGCGTTTAGCACTCGGACAAGCATTGCGTGGTTATGCATCGGCAATGCTCGATATTTCCGATGGCTTGGCACAGGATTTAGGACACATTTTGACTGCAAGTGATGTTGCGGGGCGAATTGATGTGGAAAAATTGCCTTTTTCAGCGATATTAACCACATTGAATAATGAACAACGAGCGACACTTGCCCTCGGTGGCGGTGATGACTATGAGTTGTGCTTCACCATTTCTCCACAAAAATTTGCTAATCTTCAGCACCTTTGGCGTCAACAAGACTTGCCCTTAACCGTCATTGGTGAGATCGTGCAACACACGCCAGATCATGAACGATTGACTATTTTGCATAATCACTTACCTTTTCACACCCGTACCAAGGGATTTAAGCATTTTGACTGACACACCAAACTCAAAGAAAAATATCAGCACGGGAACCGCTGAAGTTTTATTTAAAAATATGAATGTGCTCGATCAATTGTGCTGGTTTCTGGGCGTTGGGCTAGGTTCAGGTTTATCTCCTAAAGCACCAGGAACGGCGGGTTCGTTTGCGGTTTTGTTTTTTGCACCACTTTGGATGTATTTAGGCACGTACCCTTCACTCTGGGCTATAGCCATTTCCGCTATTATTGGCATCCCGATTTGCGGTCGAACCGCGCAACTGATGGGCGTACATGATGATGGGCGCATTGTCTGGGATGAGTTTGTCGGGCAATCAATGGTACTCATGCCTATGCTCGCTTTAGGTAAACTTGCGACGTTCGATGGAATGACTATCATCAATTTATTGATTGCATTTGCCCTATTTAGACTGTTTGATATCTGGAAACCATGGCCTATTCGTTATTTTGATCACAGTGTGCATGGTGGTTTTGGTATCATGATCGATGATATTTTAGCTGGACTGATTGCCGCACTGATCATGTGGGGATATTTAATATGGGTTTAATGGCGCAAGTTAATGATCTCGCCCTTATCCATGAAAGTATTTGCTTTATTATTCACTTGAATGACTGACTCAAAAGAACAACGGAGAAAACCACATGACGCTCAGTGTCATTATTTTAGCGGCAGGCAAAGGGACACGGATGAACTCGCGCCTGCCCAAAGTGTTACAGCCACTTGCAGGAAAACCACTGCTGGCACACGTCTTAGCGCAAACGGCGCGCATTGAAGCAGATCGCGTCATCACCGTCTACGGTCATGGTGGCGACATTGTCAAAGCTGCATTTACTTGCCCTGCTCATGCCCAACAAACCATTGAATGGGTTGAACAAGCCGAGCAAAAAGGCACAGGCCATGCTGTACAAGTCACACTTCCTGTACTGCCAGAGACAGGAAAAAGCCTGATTTTATATGGTGATGTGCCTTTGGTTCGCGCTGATACTTTGCGTCGTTTGTTAGAAGCAGCTAATGGCGGCTTGGCGATGATTACCTTAAATCTCGATAATCCAACAGGCTACGGTCGTATTGTTCGCAATAGCAAAAATCAGATTACCCTCATCGTGGAACAAAAAGACGCCACTGAAAAAGAGCGTGCGATTACTGAAGTCAATACAGGCATTTATGCAGTTGATAATGCGCTGCTGCATCGCTGGTTGCCCAATCTGTCAAATGACAACGCCCAAGGTGAATATTATTTAACCGACATCGTTGCAATGGCGGCAAAAGACCATATTGAAATTGGTAGCATTCAACCGACTTATGCATTCGAAGTCGAAGGCGTCAATGACCGTCTGCAATTGTCTGCACTTGAACGTCAATGGCAACGTCATCAAGCCAATGAATTAATGAAGTCTGGCGTCACCTTACTTGATCCTGCCCGCTTTGATTTGCGCGGGCATTTATCCGTTGGGCAAGATGTTCAAATTGATATTAATGTCATCATTGAAGGTGATTGCTATCTCGGTGATGGTGTCACCGTAGGTGCAGGTTGCCATTTGAAAAATGCTAAAATCAGCAGCGGCACCAAGATTCTGCCTTACAGCATCATCGATGACGTAACGATTGGTTCGAACGCCTTTATTGGGCCGTTTGCACGCCTACGACCTGGTACAGTGCTTGCGGATGATGTGCACATTGGCAACTTCGTCGAAGTCAAAAATAGCCGCGTTGGTGATGGCAGTAAGGCCAACCATCTATCCTATATTGGCGATGCGATGATTGGCGCAAACAGTAATATCGGCGCAGGGACGATTACCTGTAATTATGATGGTGCGAATAAACACCAAACCATCATTGGCTCACAGGCTTTTATTGGTTCAAATAGCTCATTGGTCGCACCTGTGAATATTGGTGATAATGCGACTGTTGGAGCTGGCTCCGTGGTCACTGCTGATGTGCCCGCAGGCAATCTCGCCGTCGCGCGTGGCCAGCAACGGAACATCACGACCTATCAACGCCCTGTGAAAAAGTGATCTGCTGTGTCACGTTAAGATGACATAGAATAGCTGTTAATATAAAACAGCAAACCTCAAACCCAAATTCAGAACTTCAATCTGGAATTAGTTAGGAACGAAACGATATGTGTGGAATTGTCGGTGGTATCGCGGAGCGCAATGTCGCACCTATTTTGATCGAAGGACTGAAACGTCTGGAATATCGTGGTTATGATTCCGCTGGATTAGCATTGATCGATCAAGGTGAAATCGTCCGCGAACGACAAGTCGGCAAAGTGGCTGTGCTTGAAGCTGCCGTCAATGCTAAGCATCTGCACGGAACTCTCGGTATTGCACATACCCGATGGGCAACTCACGGTGCACCATCGGTCGCCAATGCCCACCCGCATGTATCGGGCACAATTGCCGTCGTCCATAACGGTATTATCGAAAACTACTCTTTGCTCAAAGCTGAATTACAAGGCGAAGGCTATGTGTTTACTTCACAAACCGATACCGAAGTCGTTGCCCATTTAGTCCATCGTGCAATGCATACTCATTCGACCCTTCTTGCAGCCGTACAATCCGTCATTCCATTGCTCCACGGTGCTTATGCTTTAGGCGTAGTCAACAGCCTGAATGCAGATGAAATGATTGCTGTACGTGCAGGCTCACCGCTCGTCGTCGGTTTAGGAATTGGTGAAAATTTTGTGTCTTCTGACCAAATGGCACTGCTGCCAGTGACGAATCGTTTTATTTATCTGGAAGAAAAAGACGTTGTTCGCTTAACACGTGAATCCATCGAGATTTATCAGAATGGTGTTTTGACCGAACGTACCTCGCATGAAATTGATGCCAGTGATAGCGCAAGCGACAAAGGCGGCTACAAGCATTACATGCTCAAAGAAATCCACGAGCAGACTGAAGCCCTCACCCGCACCTTGTCCGTCGGCATTACTGATAATGCACTGCATGATGATTTCTTGGGTGAGAAAGCTAAGCGTTTGGCTGGCATTAAACAAATCCAAATCATTGCTTGCGGTACCAGTTATCACGCGGGAATGGTTGCACGTTATTGGTTTGAGAAACTGCTCAGAATGCCTTGTAACGTCGAAATTGCGAGCGAATTCCGCTATCGCGAGCCTGTTGTACAAGCGAACACGTTGGTTGTCTGTATTTCTCAATCAGGTGAAACTGCAGATACGTTAGCCGCACTACGCGATATTAAAGCTCAAGCGGGTGCCAATGATGACTTAGTCACCCTCGCACTATGTAACGTCAAAACATCATCACTCATTCGTGAAACTGATCTACACCTCTTGACCCAAGCAGGCGTAGAAATTGGTGTCGCATCGACCAAAGCATTCACGACTCAATTAGCGGCATTGATGCTACTCGTGCTTAAAGTTGGACAAGAACAAGGCAGCTTAGCACCAGAAAAATCTGCTGAAATCATTTCTCAACTTTGGCAAGTGCCTATTGTCGTCAGTGAAACGCTTGCGCTCGATAGTCAAATTGAAAAAATGTCACATGCATTTATTGAAAAGCGTCATGCATTGTTCCTAGGACGTGGTATTGAGTATCCAATCGCACTAGAAGGTGCTTTGAAACTCAAAGAGATCTCCTACATCCATGCTGAAGGTTATGCAGCAGGCGAACTCAAACACGGCCCATTGGCATTGGTTGATAAAGACATGCCGATTGTTGTTTTGGCGGCCCAAGATGACCTCTTAGACAAACTCAAATCCAATATGCAAGAAGTTCAAGCACGTGGCGGCGAACTATTTGTCTTCGCTGATGTTGATAGTCATATCAAAGCGGAAGAACGTGTCCACGTCATCTCGATTCCGAAGATTGCTGGTTTAGTTGCTCCGATTGTCTACAGTATTCCAATGCAATTACTGTCTTATCACGTCGCGGTACTACGCGGCACCGATGTTGATCAACCAAGAAACTTGGCGAAGTCAGTCACTGTGGAATAATGTCTTCAAGATGTAAAAAAGCCGCCCAAATAAAGGCGGCTTTTTTGTGCTCATGGCAAAAGATTGATGCTTAAAAAATCACATCAATCATCAACTGTCATTTTAAAATAAAGTGTCATACTTAAAATAAACTATCATACTTTAAAATAAAGTAGCATACTAAGACAACCTAAGGTAATACTGGGGATGTTCTTAGTATGGCTACTTCTTTCAGCCAAGAAAAACGTATTGAACTCGCAGAAAGAGTTATAGCCAATCGATTTAAAGAGGGTCGAGGTTCTGGTAGTGGTCGCGATTACCTTCCTTTTATCACCGTACATGACTTTCCATCTACTGGTCGAGTTCATCGCCTTCCCAGCTCCACCGTAGGTCGAGTCCACCATCTCCTTTCCGATCTTGAACACCAAGTATTTTGTGAGCTTGACTGGCATAGTAGTGTCATTGACATTCGAGAACAATTTCCGATTGCTCGTGAGGACTCTAGGGCTATAGCAGATAAACTTGGTATAGCACATCCAAGCTTTGGAGGGGTTGATCAGGTTGTTACAACAGACTTTATTGTTGATTTAAATGAAAATGAGAAATTTTCTCGCAAAGCAATTTCTGTTAAATATGCAGATGAATTAAATGATGCCCGCGTAATTGAAAAATTAGAATTGGAAAGGTCTTATTGGTTAGAAAAAGATATTCCTTTTTATATTGTCACGGAACGGGAAATCTCGAAAACATTAATTGAAAATATTAAATGGGTACGCCCATTTCTCACTTCCTGCAACCTAAACTCATCTGAATTAAGAGAGTATTTTCTAATCTTCAGTGAGATCATACTGTACTATCCTAATCAAAAAATATCTGCAATTACTAAGAAACTTGACAATGATTACAATGTAGAACTGGGCAGCCATTTGTCAGTATTAAGACATCTTTTAGCGCAGCGTGCTTTTATCTTTGACATGATGAACATATCCGTAAAGAATCTATTGTGCCAAGATCTCATTCCTTCAGAGTTCTGGAAAGCGGAGCAATATGAATATGTTACTGGTGAATGATGTTTATCAATATGGTAAAAATAGCTTTCGCATCCTTTGGCGCAACAAAGATACTGCTTACTGGATTGATATTAATAATCGTTCAGCATTGCCAGAACCTATTTCCTTAGAAAATTTGATAAAACTTCTCAGAGATGAAGATATTCATTTTATCGCAGACCCTTATGAACAATTTGTGTTAGCACCACCAAGTAAAACTACTGACTGGGGAAGAAAGGTGCAAACCTCAGCTTGGAAAATGATTTCTGATTATGTGAAACAAGAACCAGAAATTTATAGTCGTTCTGGTCGAGGTCAAATCGTCCAGAGCATCATGTCCAAACATGAGACAACAAAACAAACGGTGTACACTAAACTACGCTTATATTGGCAACGAGGTCAAAGCCCTAATACTCTATACCCTGACACAAGCAAAAATGGCGGCGCTGGCAAAACTAAACGTGCTGGTGACAAAAAAAGAGGGAGACCCAGAACAGTTTCTCCGGGCACGGGTATCAACATTACTGAAGATGTTAGAAGCATATTCCGCACTATTATTAAAACTCACTACTTAAACACTGACGGTAATAGCCTTCAATTTGCTTACAGACAGGCTCTTATTTCTCTGGGGATAGACCCAACAAAGGCTTCTGAAG
>JASLFQ010000172.1 GCA_030150595.1 Aquirhabdus sp. | reverse complement strand
GGCGTCATTGCCGCCGATGACGACGGATGTGATTGCACCACCTGTCGCAGATCGTCCACGTGCTGCCAATGACCCACGTATGCGTCGTCGTCTAGCCGCAGCTGCGGCGGAACAAGCAGCGTTGGGTGAGCCTGTAACATTGTCTGAAATTCCTTTAGATGATCTCATGCCGCCAGAAGAAGCTGCCGAAGTTGCGTCAGTAGACACGACAACAGAAGACGTTCGCCCAAGTGGCAATACTTCTGGACTTGAAGTAAGTCTGGTCTCAGCTGAAGTTCAATCAGAGCCAGTCATTGCAGAGCAATCTGATGTTGTCGAGCATACTGCACCTGTTGCAGATCATGCAGAGCTGACTACTGACGTGCCTGTTTTGATGGATGAAGAAGCAGATGAAGATGGCATGTTTGAAGAAGCAGATGATAATCGTGGAAACATCGATGATTCACTTGAGCCCGAAAGTGCAAATCTTGATAGCCGAGGTCGTCCACGTCGCCCACGTGTTGGTGGTCGCCCACCAAAGAAACGTGCGCCAGTGATTGAATAAATCTAAAAAAAGACCTATCGTCAGCAAGTATTGGCGGTAGGTCTTTTTTATGCTTTAAGTTAAATAAATGGGCAAATGAGCCATTGATGTTTGTTTGTCGTTTAATGAAAGCAAGTGTGGTAGTGAAAATGTTGCGACTTATAGCAACTTATATAAAAGTGAAGTGATAGTAGTTTTATTGAATATAGGAATTCTTTTATGCGTTTATTGACTCGGAAAGCTGAACATTCAGATGTTATTACGATTACTGATGTAGCTGAACGGATTCCTAATCTTCTTAAAAAACTGCCTCATGTTGTTCATGGTCTCATTCTGGCTAATGATTCACGTCCAAATAAACCGACAGGTTTTGGTGTCGAGTTCGAGAAAGCGGTTCGTGCCAATCCATATGGCATTGCGCTGTATTACCGTGATCTCCAAATTACCTATACGCAATTCAATGAATGGGCAAATCGTATTGCGCACTATTTACTTGGGCAGGGCATTAAAAAAGGCGATGTGATTGCCCTTTTTCTTGAAAATCGCCCTGAGCTGCTGGTGTGTAGTTTGGCTTTTGCAAAGATTGGCGCAATTGCAGCATTGGTTAATTGCTCGCAAACAGGTAAAGGATTGACGCATAGCATCAACTTGGTTAAGCCAAAGATGATCATTGTCGGTGATGAGCTGAAAGCGTCGGTTGAAGATGTGCGCAGTACGTTAGAATTGGATGCGGATAAATTTTTCTGGTTTGCAGACACAGATACACGTAAGCCAAATATTGATCATAAAGACAATGTAGTACCGCAAGGTTATCAGGATCTCAGTGCGCAAATCGCAGGCGAGCCAAAATTTAATCCACCGACTAGCCATGATGTGTTCCACAATGATGGATTGTTTTATATCTATACATCAGGCACGACAGGTTTACCAAAAGCAGTTGTATTCAAACATGGTCGCTGGATGAAAGGCTACGGCACTTTCGGACACATCATGAATCTGAATAAAGACGACATTATGTATGTCACCTTACCTTTCTATCATGCAACAGCGATGGTGGTTTGCTGGTCAGCCGTGATCGCAGGGGCGGGTGGTCTAGCGATCCGTCGTAAATTCTCAGCGCGTGAATTCTGGCCTGATGTACGCCGTTACAATGCGACAGCGATTGGTTATGTGGGTGAACTGTGCCGTTATTTGATGGATGCTGCACCTAGTCCAACAGATCGCAAGAATCGCGTGACCAAGATGGTTGGTAATGGTATGCGTGCCAATATTTGGCACGATTTCAAGCAGCGCTTTGGTGTTAAAGAGGTTTTTGAGCTGTACGGTTCAAGTGAAGGTAATGTTGGATTTAGTAATATTTTTAATTTTGAAAACACCGTCGGTTTCTCGCCAGTGCCTTACGCGATCGTTCGTTATGACCAAGAAAATGGCAAGCCTGTTTTAAACAAAAAAGGCTTCATGATCAAAGTTAAAAAAGGCGAAAGCGGTTTGTTGATCGGTGAGATTACCAAATCTGCACCTTTTGATGGCTATACTGATCCTGAGAAAAACAAAGCGACGATCCTTGAAGGTGTATTCAAGAAGGGTGATCGTTACTTTAATACAGGTGATTTGGTGCGAGACTTAGGTTTCCGCCATGCGCAATTTGTGGATCGCTTAGGTGATACCTTCCGCTGGAAAGGCGAAAATGTATCAACGACCGAAGTTGAAAATCACGTTGCTGATCATCCAGGTATTTCAGAAGCTGTTGTCTATGGCGTTGAAATTCCGAATACCAATGGTCGTGCGGGTATGTGTGCGATTACACCGCACGCCGATGCTGTAATTGATTATGCTGAATTGCTGAGCTTCTTTAAGAAAGGTATGCCAGCGTTTGCAATCCCTGTATTTCTTCGCATTCAAGCACAAGTGGAAACGACAGGAACCTTCAAATATCAAAAGACCAATTTGAAGAAAGAAGCATTTGATCCATCTCAAACCGCAGATCCTTTATTGGTTTGGTTACCTGGCACAAATACGTATACGCCAGTGACTGCTGAGATTTTTACAGGCATTCAGAATAGCATCTATCGTTTCTGATCGATGACTAGAAGTTAATGTTGTATGAGGGATAGTTTTTATAAAGCTATCCCTTTTCTTTTAGCTGCATTTTAAAAAGACGCTAATGGTGTGCAGTTCTGTATAGTGAAGTTTTTGGCTACTTTGTGTGTAAGTTTCAGCGTAAAAGTACGTAAAATGGTCAAAATACCTATAAGTGACGTATTTATGTGCAATCAAACTACAAAATGTAGGATTACGCTTGTCTTTGCCGAAAAAATTGATAGAATGTGCGCTCACTGAAACGGGTCGTTAGCTCAGTCGGTAGAGCAGTTGACTTTTAATCAATTGGTCGCAGGTTCGAATCCCGCACGACCCACCAGTGACATAATTCCATAGGTTCTCATATACACCTATATTGTTCTAAGAAGCCCGCCTAGTGCGGGTTTTCTTATGCCTGCATGATTCTATATACCTTCGTTTAACCCCATACAGTAGTGACAGCCGTGTATCCTCTGGTGTATCCTTTGACTAAAGTCGAATACAGGATACAAATAATAATGAAACGTACTGAAATCAAGCGTCGCCCCCTTGCTGATACAGTCCTTGCCACATTAGAACCAGACGATAAAGAATATCGAGAGCTTGACGGCAGTGGCTTATATTTTCGTGTTAAGCCAGACGGCAAGAAATCTTGGCAATTACGATATAAAACACCCGCTGGCAAATGGTCTTGGTTAGGACTAGGTACTTATCCAGCCGTAGGTGGCTCAATGGCGCGTAAAAAGGCAACCTTAAACATTCCTCGATGCATTTTGTATAAATCATGGATCACTGGTCCATTTGCCCAAGCTTCAAAATCTTCTTCGAACAAGGCTTCTTCATCCCAAACAAGACTCCAAGCTTGAGAGTAATAAACTAGCTTTTGAAGTTTCATTGCGGTAATTGGACCAGTTTTATTTGTAATGTACTTATATGCCTTTATGAGAGCAGCCTAAGAAATGCACATATGCAAATCTGGGAGACATGTTTTAGAGATTTATGCGCAGCCAATCTTAAATTGGGTGCAGTTTCCTCTATAGACAGTAAGCTTTCAAAAAAACTTAAATCGACCGATTTAGCCAATCAAAGACATCAAAATGAAAACAAAAAAACTCAAATCATCATTGATAGAGTTATAGCTTTGTGGGAAGCGGGAAATATTGCCGCAGGCAGGGGATGGAAAAACTATACAGAATGTACAGATTCAATTTTTCAAAGACCTGAAATTAACAAATCACATCGTTCGGTTTATGGATGGATAAGTAAGCACGAACAATCAAAACGCACACATCAATCTTAAATTTTACATTTTGCACGCAGAATGTACACCGTACATGCATATCTTGCATCGTGCAGGCATGACGAAAGACCTAATTATAAATCATTGATTAAATGCCTCTATACAACCTATGGAGGCAAACACATGCAATCAACGTTAAAACGGCTTAATACTATTTGTTCTGACCTAGATGTTAGCCGTGAAGGTCTACGCAAACTACAAGCCAAAGACCCTACTTTTCCAAAAAGTATAAAGCTAGGTGATTCTATGCAATCGCCTGTTTATTTCGATGTCGCTGAAATCAA
>JASLFQ010000170.1 GCA_030150595.1 Aquirhabdus sp. | reverse complement strand
TAGCGGACTCCGAGTATCGCCATGAAATTGAAGCAAGTATTCAGCCGTTTAAAGGGCTGCTATTAGGTTTATTTTTCATGTCTGTAGGCATGAGCACAAACTTGCGTTTGATTATCGCTGAACCATTATTAGTCATTGGTGGTGCTTTAGGATTAATGCTGGCGAAATTCTTAATCTTATTCACAATCGCTCGTTTAATGGGTAATCGCTTGCCGACTAGTGCCCGTTTAGGTATCGCTCTGGCACAAGGCGGAGAATTTGCCTTTGTGGTGTTTAATACCGCTGTGACACAAAAAGTGCTCTCTATTGATCTTGCGGAACCGCTCATTCTCATCGTCACATTATCAATGGCATTGACGCCACTTGCGTTTCTCATCTTAGAAAAATTCCTCGAACCCATTTTTTCAAGCACCAAACCCGAGCGCGAATTTGATGAGATTCCAAACCATGAACATCGGGTGATCATTGCAGGTTTTGGACGAATTGGACAAATCGTTGGTCGTATTTTACGCATGCATCACATTGAGTTTACTGCAATTGAGAAGGATGCACGGCAAGTCGATTTCGTCAGGAAGTTTGGTAATGCCGTGTATTATGGTAATCCCAATAGTCCAGAACTATTACGCGCAGCAGGCGTTGCCCATGCCGAACTCTTTGTCCTTGCCCTTGATGATCTGGATCAATCCGTCATTACCGCCGCTTATCTTCGACGTACGTATCCAAAGTTGAAAATTATCGCGCGTGCGCGAGATCGTAATCACTACTATCGCTTACGCGAAGCAGGTGTGCAATTGATTTGGCGCGAAACGTATCTATCTTCTCTCGGCATGGCACATGCATCACTGATCGCACTTGGATTTGATCAGGCTACAGCAGAAGAAAGTATCGAAGTGTTTAGAGATTACGATGAGGCACTTTTGGTGCGCCAACAAGCCGTCTACGATGATGATGTCAAAAGCGTTGAAACAGCACGTGCTGCAATGATTGAACTGGAAGGACTATTTGACAGCGATCATCACGCGGTCCGCAAACAAAGTAAAGCTGACAATGATGACAGCCATCGATTTAATCCAATTCGCAAAAAAGCAGACGATGAATCTTAACACCTCATCAATTTTCTCAGTATTTCCATAAACTTTTAATCAATGCGTAGTTAAATAGCCGCATTGAATAGACTTAAGGAGTAAGCCATGTCTTCCATCACACGTAAGCATACTAACCGCCGTATGAGTGAAATCGTCATCCATGGCGATACCGTTTATCTCGCGGGACAAGTGGGTGAAACAGGCAAAACTATTGCGGAACAAACCGCCGAAGCCTTGGCGCATGTTGATCGCCTACTCACCGAAGCTGAGTCATCACGGGAACACATTTTGCAAGTGATTATTTGGCTGAAAGACATTGCAGATTTTGATGCCATGAATGAAGTTTACGATGCTTGGGTACCCGAAGGATGTGCGCCAGTCCGTGCAACTAGCGAAGCCAAACTAGCAGATCCATCATTACTTGTTGAAATCATTGTGACAGCCGCACAATTTTAATCACTTTTATCCTGATATATGTCCATCAGTTTATTCACGCATCATGTTTAGCTAATACAGCTTTTTATCAAGGTCATAATGAATAAAACTAAAAAGTGGATATGCATCGTTTCAGTTGTTTCAAGCAGCATCCTGAGTTGCACGATCACTTATGCGGATACATCAACAGATGAAGATGCCTCCGCTAATGTACAAATGCCGTCAGCGACTTCCAACGATACGTTTGTATTGGGGCTGCAAAGCACATATATCAATCAACATAAAGATGCTTTTAGCACACCGTATACGGGGCCAAATAGCCTATTACCAAAAGCAGAAAGCAGTTACACCTTTACGGCAACTGCCCTACTCGGCGCACGCTTATGGCAAGGTGGCGAGCTCTACATCAATCCAGAAGTTTACCAAGCCGTTGCCTTCTCTGGTCTCACTGGTCTGGCTGGCCCTGTTAATGGCGAACAACAAAAAGGCGGAAAATCGGACGGATTAAATCAATATATCGCCCGTGCATTTTTGAAACAAACTTGGGATTTAGGCGGTGACGATGTCGAACTGGCGCCAAGCCTCACTCAATTTGCGGATACAGTGAAATCACAGCGCATCGTGGTCACTGCAGGTCTCATGTCAATTACAGATATTTTCGACACGGGAACAACCACAGGTGATCCTCGTGATAACTTCATGAACTGGTCATTCATGACGTATGGCGCTTATGACTATGCAGGTGACACTCGCGGTTATACGCAAGGCGTTGCAGTTGAGTATTACAACGATGATTGGGCTATGCGCTATGGTCGCTTCCTCATTCCCAAACAATCCAATGGCCCCAACTTAGACGATCATATTTTCAATAACTTCGGTGAACAAATCGAACTTGAGCACGATCATAAGATTGCAGATCTTCCTGGGTTTATCAAAGTTTTAGCCTATCGCAATGTGGCAGATATGGGTGATTATCGAACATCCATTGATCAAGCGATTGCAGCAGAAACTACACCCAAGATCAGTACCTCCCGCGCTCAAAACACCAAACTTGGAATCGGTGTTCACGTTGAACAGTCAATTACGCCTAATCTTTCTTTGTTTACCCAACTCTCCACAGATAATGGCAAATATGAAGAATGGACGTTTGCCGAAATTGATCGACAAGCCCAATTTGGACTTTCTGGTAATGGCAAACGATGGGGACGCGATGATGACAACTATGGGATTGGTTATGCCATAAATGGCTTATCAAACTCGCATAAAAACTACTTG
>JASLFQ010000083.1 GCA_030150595.1 Aquirhabdus sp. | reverse complement strand
GGAGCGCGAGCGCGGGATTACGATTAAAGCGCATTCGGTGACTTTGTATTTCGATCATCCAAATGGTGAACGTTATCAATTGAATTTCATTGATACACCAGGTCATGTCGATTTTTCTTATGAAGTGTCACGTAGTTTGGCAGCGTGTGAAGGTGCATTATTGGTTGTGGATGCAGCGCAAGGTGTAGAAGCGCAATCAGTTGCTAACTGCTATACCGCGATTGAACAAGGCTTAGAAGTCGTTCCAGTTTTAAATAAAATCGATTTGCCGCAAGTTGAACCTGAACGTGTGATTAAAGAAATCGAAGAAATTATTGGCATCGCCGCGGATGATGCGCCGCGTGTTTCTGCAAAAACAGGCCTGGGTATTGATGAGTTATTGGTTGCTTTGGTTGAGCGTATTCCTGCGCCAACCGGTGATCCAGAAGCGCCATTGCAAGCGTTGATTATTGATTCGTGGTTTGATAATTACTTAGGTGTGGTGTCGCTGGTACGTGTCCGTCATGGTCGTATCAAAAAAGGCGATAAGATGCTGGTGAAGTCAACAGGACAAAGCCATCCTGTGTCATCAGTGGGTGTATTTAATCCAAAGCATTCAGAAACAAAACATCTCGAAGCGGGCGAAGTTGGCTTTGTGATTGCTGGTATTAAAGACATTTTCGGTGCGCCAGTGGGTGATACGATTACGTTACATGCAACGCCAGATGTTGAAATGCTTCCTGGTTTTAAAAAGGTAAAACCACAAGTCTATGCGGGTTTGTTCCCGATAGATTCCAGTGATTTTGAAGCGTTCCGTGATGCGCTGCAAAAGTTAAAAATTAACGATTCTGCATTGTTCTTCGAACCAGAATCTTCTGATGCGTTGGGCTTTGGTTTCCGTTGTGGTTTCCTTGGCATGCTGCATATGGAAATCGTGCAAGAGCGTTTAGAGCGTGAATATAATCTGGATTTGATTACTTCAGCGCCAACCGTTATTTATGAAGCGGTACAAAAGAATGGTGATGTGGTTTTGGTTGATAACCCATCAAAAATGCCTGATGGCAGCACGACAGAAGAACTGCGCGAGCCGATTGCTGAATGTCATATTCTCGTGCCGCAAGACTACTTGGGTAATGTCATGACCTTGTGTATTGAGCGTCGTGGTATTCAGAAAGATTTGAAGTTTTTGGGTAATCAAGTATCGGTGACTTTTGAAATTCCATTAGCGGAAGTGGTACTCGATTTCTTTGATCGGTTGAAGTCTGTGTCTCGTGGTTTTGCTTCATTGGATTACAATTTTGTACGTTTTCAACCAGCGCGTTTGGTTAAAGTTGACGTGTTAATTAACGGTGAGAAAGTAGACGCGCTCGCGATGATTTCTCATGCAGAAGATGCCCGTTTCCGTGGTAATTCATTAGTTGAAAAAATGAAAGATTTGATTCCACGTCAAATGTTTGATGTTGCGATTCAAGCTGCGATTGGTAGTCAGATCATTGCACGTTCGACTGTGAAAGCAATGCGTAAGAACGTAATCGCAAAATGTTATGGTGGCGACGTTTCGCGTAAGAAAAAACTGCTGAATAAGCAGAAAGAAGGTAAAAAACGCATGAAGCAAGTGGGAAGCGTTGAGATTCCACAAGAAGCGTTCCTTGCAGTGCTGAAAGTGGATAAGAAATAATCGTTTTTTTGCTTGATAGCTTTGATTATGTGCTGCTTATTTTCACCATGATGATCTTTATAGGTGGCAGTAAGCAGTTTTGATTTTTTGCGCCTATCCATTTATTCTCATGAATTGAGCGTAAATGGATTTTAACAAGAAGGTTGTGCTGCAATGGATTTTGATTTTAATCTGATACTTGTTCCTGTGACGTTGATATTTTTTATCATCTGGGTGCTGGATAAACTGATCTGGAAGCAGCGTAAGCAATTCAAGGCAGGTCAAATTCCCGCTGAGAGTATGTGGATTAGTTGGTCTTATGATTTCTTCCCAGTACTTGCAGTTGTATTGATTGTGCGTTCATTCTTATTCGAACCATTCAACATTCCTTCAGAGTCGATGAATCCGACTTTGCTTACTGGCGATTTTATTCTGGTGAATAAATTTGAGTATGGCATCCGTCTGCCAATTATCAATACCAAAATTATTGATAGCGGCGAGCCAAAACGTGGTGAAGTTGCCGTTTTTCGCTATCCATTGAATCCATCGATTAATTATATCAAGCGTGTCATTGGTTTACCTGGTGATAAAATTGTTTATAACGAAGGCGTTTTGACTATTAATGGTCAAGCCATTCCGAAAGTTGCATTGCCTGATATGGGTGATCCAACTTATGAACATTTCTTTCAAGAACAGATGGGAACGCATTCTCATGTTACGCGTGAATTGAATGATGTATGGAGTGCATCACAAGCACCATTCGTTAATTCGTTGAGTAACGGAGAGTTTGTGAATAGTAATGGTCATCATTGGGAAGTCACCGTTCCTGCTAAGCATTATTTCATGATGGGTGATAATCGAGACCAAAGTGCCGATAGTCGTTTTTGGGGATTTATGCCTGAGGAAAATCTTGCTGGTCGCGCCGTGTATATCTGGATGCATAAAGAACCAGGTTTTCATTTACCTAGCTTTCAGCGCGATGGTGTGATTAACTAAGCATTCGGTATTGTGTATATTTGTATGAAAACTTAGCGCAGATAGGGGAATAAACATGCGTGGACAACGAGGAATATCATATTGGGGCGTTGTAGCTCTCATATTCATTGCATTTTTGGGTATACAGTTTTTTACAGCGGTTGGTAGTGCGTATCTGGATGACTTTACCATCAATAAAATTATCACTGAGCGTTTAAAGACAGTCTCATCTGATACTAGTTCAGATACACTAATGTCTTCATTTAACCAGCAGTTCGATATGAATGGCCTACGTGATATCAAAGCGGCGGATCGATTGACAATTGTTAATGATGGCAGTGGACTTGATGTTATTAAGAAATATGAGGTACGTAATAAATTTCTGGGCAACGTTGACGTAGTTGTGCATTTTGAGAAAACTTTTGATCAAAAAGCGATTAAAGCAGCAGACTAGTTTGAAATTGAAGAGTGTTATGATTCATAAAAATAGTGCGCGGAGTTAATGACAGTATCTTTGAAGTTTGTACGTTTACAGAAACAGTTGGGTTATCAGTTTGTTCAACCTCAACTGTGTCAACAGGCACTGACACATCGCTCCGTAAGCTCTAAGTTGAACTATGAACGACTTGAGTTTATGGGCGATGCTTTGCTTGGGGTTGTCATTGCTTGTTATCTTTATGATCGTTTTCCAAATGAAGATGAAGGTCGTTTGACTCGCCTTCGTTCTACGCTTGTGCGTCAAGATTCATTAGCTGCTATCGCAAAAGACCTAAAACTAGGTGAACATTTGGTTTTAGGTAGCGGTGAGATGAAAAGCGGTGGTCATCGCCGTGAGTCCATTCTGGCTGATGCAGTGGAAGCGCTTATCGGTGCAATTTACTTGGATTCATCAGATTTAAATGTGGTACGAGATGTTGTATTGAAATGGTATGCACCATACCTAGATACACTGGAGCCTAAGGATACGCTTAAAGATCCTAAAACACGTCTTCAAGAGCTATTGCAGGCTAAACACTTAGCTTTGCCAGAATATACGCTGACGGCGACGCAGGGTGAAGCGCATAATCAGACTTTTACGGTGCAGTGTCGAGTGGACGGTGCGCCAATTACTGTCGGGATAGGACAGAGTCGTCGTTATGCTGAACAAAGTGCCGCGAGTCAATTGTTGGCAATTTTAGAAACTGTCAAAAATTGATGATTTATTCTAAATATCAATCATTTAGATTGTTCCATTTTAAATTGACATCATTTTCATTTGAATAGTTAATCGACGTGCAATAAACGTTCGAAAGCATCAATCAAAAATGCTTTCGAGATCACCTCCATCATTTTATCAAGCGATTTTCCTATGACTAAACCTACTAATAGCATTCTTCCAGAGCATTTCCCTGAAAATGGCACGGACGAAGAACTTGATTCGCTGACTTATCATAAAATTGATACTTTAGAAAACGGTACTCCAGCGCAAAGCGATGCCAATAGCGGCAATCAAAATGTTGCCAATGATTTAATCAGTCAATTTTTTAAAGATTCGCCTGTCGTGCCTGCTGATTTCCGTGCGGGTTTTGTTGCCATTGTAGGTCGTCCGAATGTGGGTAAATCAACATTGATGAACCATTTGTTGGGTCAGAAACTGTCGATTACATCGCGTAAACCACAAACGACTCGTCATAAAATTGTAGGCATTGATACACGAGATAATGTGCAGGCTGTGTATGTTGATACACCTGGAATGCACAAAAAAGAAGTGCGTGCAATTAATCGTATGATGAATAAAGCAGCAACGTCCGCACTGCGTGATGTGAATCTAGTATTGTTTGTTGTTGATGCGCTGAAATGGGTTCCAGATGATGAGCTAGTGCTTGAAAAGCTGATTCATGCTGAAATGCCTGTCGTACTCGTGATTAATAAATCAGATACATTGGACAATAAAAACACGCTCCTTCCGCATATAGAAAGACTCTCGACACGCATGAAGTTTAGTGAGATCGTACCAGTATCTGCGTTGCGCGGTTCGAACTTGGATCGTTTGCATGAAGTGATTGCGCAACATCTGCCGTTTTCTCCGCCGCTTTATGGTTTAGATCAAATCACGGATCGGTCAGCGCGGTTCTTGGTCTCTGAAATCATTCGCGAAAAAATCAT
>JASLFQ010000067.1 GCA_030150595.1 Aquirhabdus sp. | reverse complement strand
CATCCACCGACTCTTTAAACCCACTAACTGCCCAGCGTGTCGCCAAATGAGACACATATCCTGTTAAACCAGTCGAAATCAAAGACACCAAAGCCATATGTTCTTGTGCCTGTGGAACCATCAATGCAATAAAAGACTGGGTCATCACATCGAAGCGTTTAACGGCTTTGTAAATACTCTTAGCATCATTTTCATGTACCAGAATCGCATCAATAAACAAAATTCGTGTGACACGTTGATCATCACTCAACCGCTGAAAAAATGCAGTTAAACCTAGCTTAATCATTTGTTTAGGATCTGGCGCACCCTGCATCACCGCCGTCATAATGCGCTGCTGTAAATCTTCAACCAAGCGCATATAAATCGCATCAAAGAGCGCGCCGCTATTTTTAAATGACTCGTAAAAGTAACGTTCTGTCAGCTTCGCTTCTACACACACATCGCGCACAGTCACGGAAAAAAAACCCAGTGTGCCATAGGCCTGCAATCCAGCTTCCATCAAACGCTCACGTCTCTCCGCCTGACGAACTTCCAAGCTCATGCCTTTAAAGCTACGACGTTTAACCGTAGCCGATTCCGCTGCAATGTCTTGTGTCTCAGAATCGTTCGATACTGTTATTTCATTTTCAGGCGCTAAACTTCCCATACTTTTACCTTTTCTTAACAAAAACGCGCTATCGTAGTTGTCTAATATTATCTGTTATTTGACGGATTGTATCACGTTATTATGATGAACCAATTTTGATATTGACAATACGTATTGTCAAAACTATAGTAGCGGCTGCGTTGTACTCTCCATATTCTCTTATAAAACGCCGATTGAGGAATTAAACAATGAAAGTTTTAAAAGGCAAAGTTGCTGCAATTACAGGCGCTGGTTCAGGTATTGGTCAGCAATTGGCGATTTTATTAGCAAAAGAAGGCTGTAATCTTGCACTGGCAGACGTCAACGAAAAAGGCTTAGTAGCAACTGTTGAACTCGTCAAAGCGTCGAAAGTAAAAGTGACCACGCAAAAAGTTGACGTATCAAAACTCGAACAAGTTTCTGCATGGGCAAAAGCCGCAGAAAAAGAACACGGCAAAGTGAACATCATTGTCAACAACGCAGGTGTCGCCATGGGCAGCACCGTTGAAGGCATGAGCTATGAAGACCTCGAATGGATGATGGGCATCAACTTCTGGGGCGTGGTTTACGGTACTAAAGAATTCTTGCCAATATTGAAGAAAAGCGGCGATGGTCATATCGTCAATATTTCCAGCCTCTTCGGCCTGACTGCACAACCAACGCAAAGCGCCTATAACGCCAGTAAATTCGCGGTTCGTGGTTTCACCGAATCCCTGCGCCAAGAACTTGATATCCAAAAATGTGGCGTCAGCTCAACCTGCGTTCACCCAGGTGGTATCCGCACGAACATCGCCAAAGCTGCTCGCATGAGCGATAGCATCACGTCACTCGGCATGAACGCAGCAAAAAGCGCTGCAACGTTCGATAAATTATTACGTATTCCACCAGAAGAAGCTGCACGTCAAATCGTCGAGGCCATTCGCCATGACCAACGTCGCTTGCTGATCGGTAACGATGCGAAACTGCTTGATCTGATGCAACGCTTCATGCCACAGGGTTACCAAAAAATCTTTGGCTCAGTCACCAAAATGCAAAGCCGTTCAATTGCTAAGAAAGACGCGAAAAAACTCCTCGCTAAATAAAATCACCGACTCTAAACGCACAAAAGCCGAACATTTCTGTTCGGCTTTTGGCATTCTAACGTCTAAGCGTAGTGGTTCCCCACCCCAACAAAGATCCGAGCCTGATGATTCCTTAAAAGAAAGTCAGCAGAATTAGAATATACGAGTCGGCTCAAGGACTCGATGCGAAGACTAGAGAGTTTGGTGCGCGAAGTCAATTAAATTGGATGAAGCTTTTCCAAATGCTTTGCTTTTGCTTCTACCCCGTCCAGAGCAACTGTTTGAGCAGAACGAGAAAAATTCAAATGTTGGTATCTTGGATAAACCTAACTCTTAAGAACTCCTCCCTGCACGCGAGTTTTGCGAGGGACACGGTTTTGCTTTTTTGCCAAGACAAAAGGAAGACCCGCGGTAGGCGGCTCCTCCCATTACCAAGCTCAACGAAAAGACACCCACGGAATAGAGCTTTTGATTTTAGAGTAAATAGAAATACAAGTTCACTGAGCCTGTCGAAGTGGACATCTCAAATACCGCCCATTTCGACTCTGCTCAATGAGCTAAGGTTAAACTTCCCGCTGTGCCATCGC
Source organism: Aquirhabdus sp. (assembly GCA_030150595.1). Classification (GTDB taxonomy): domain Bacteria; phylum Pseudomonadota; class Gammaproteobacteria; order Pseudomonadales; family Moraxellaceae; genus Aquirhabdus. The sequence continues at coordinate 4,171 of JASLFQ010000067.1, read as the reverse complement.
CCGCTTCAACACCCCCGGCAACAACACAAAATAAAGCACCGCAAAAATCGTCAACATAACAAACAACCCAGTCGCCGAAAAACGAGCATACAGCCACGCTGCCAGCTCTAGCTCAACCGCATAACCCGCCATCAGCATCATGCCCACTGCAGCACCCATCACACCCGCTCCGTGAGGTGCCGAAGTCATCACAAATCGATACATCACCGCAAACGCCAACCCTTGCGCAAACGCAAAACAACTCATTCCCAAGATAATAAACAACGCCATATGACTCGGGAAATAAAGCACTGGCAACATCAACAATAATCCCAAAATCGTGATCGCAGGCGAAAACTTCATTGGACGATCAAGCGGCCATTTGTCCGTGACTTTCATGAGCAAGACATTACCAATAATCAGTGCACCAATCACAGGAAGCTGACACAGGCCATATTCCATCGGTGTCATGCCCGAATCTTTGATCAAAATCACAGGAGACAAACCAATCCACACAATCAGCGGTACGCCAAACAACGACATACAAATTGCCGATTTCACAAAAGGCGCTTCACGGCACAATGCCAAGTAATCTGCACCAACTGCCTGCAGCGATATCTCTTGCTTTGGTGCAGTTTTATCTACGATCAGCGTTTCAGGCATATTGAAATACAAGCCACCCACGCTAAGCACAGCAACAACTGCGATCAACACAAAACTGATCTGCCAAGGCCAAATCGAAATTACCGCAGCACCCGCAACAGGCCCAATTAAGGGCGCAAGTAAAGCGACATTCGCCATCATTGCCATGACTTTAATCGCGGCCTTTTCTTCAAAGGCTTCTTGGATCGCGGCATAACCAACCGCCAAGATATAGCACAGCCCCAAGCCCTGCACGATTCGGATCAACATGAAGGTTTCGATATTCCATGCGAATAAAATCAGCAGCAACGATATGGCAAACATCACCGCGCCAAACAACATGACAGGTCGTCTACCCATCCGATCCGACAATGGCCCAAGCAGCCATGTAATCAACGTGCCACCAATCAAATACGCCGTCAGCGAACGCGCAACCCATTCAGTATTCACTTTAAAATCGGTGATGACTGCGATCATGCCCGGTTGAATCATGTCATTGGCGATATAAACACAAAATTCAAAAAGAACAACCGCAAGCGGAAACATCAGCGTTTTGCGGTTTAAAACATTTATTTTATTCATTAAAAAACAGACTTAACAATGCGATCAGATACACATTATAAAGGAATTAGATTTCAGCTTTTTGTATGATTCTAGGATGACGGCATTGATTACAAAATTGAATACAACGTTGAAGGATTCACTGTATGTCTCACTCGCTCAGCAGTGCCCGAATTGAGTTACGCCCTTTAAGGATAAGCGACTCAAATCAACTCGTCGAAGCTGCCACTGACGGAGAGTTGTGGAATCTTCCTTTCACCTTCGTTCCCTCTAAAGACACCATACATCAATATGTTCAAACTGCACTTCAAGGTGTAGCTGACGGAACCATGATGCCTTTTGTGATTGTGCTACGAGCCAACAAAGAAGGTCAAAGCAATCAAATTATTGGATCAACACGTTTTTGGCGAATTGATCGTAAATACAGGACGCTTGAGATCGGAAGTACGTGGATATCGACAGCATGGCAAAGAACTTTCGTGAATACAGAAATCAAATACCTGATGCTACGCTACGCATTTGAAGAGTTAGACTGCATTCGTGTGCAATTAATGACGGATGAAATCAACACTAAGTCCCGTGCTGCAATCCTTCGCCTCGGTGCAAAAGAAGAAGGCATGATGCGAAATGAACGAATCATGCCCAATGGACGAAAAAGAAATTCGATTATCTTCAGTATCATTGATGAAGAATGGGCGGATGTGAAAAAGCGATTAGAAACGAGGCTTCAGCCCGCCTGATACACCGCCTTAAACTCTGGAGGCATCCGCTGTGGTCGTCCAGTCGCGATCGAAACACAAACCCAATGCGTATGCGCCTCAAACACCACTTTTTGATCCGCAACGCGAGTAAAACGATAATAGCGATGCAGATTAAATCCATCATTATGATCCAACCATGTTTCAAACTGCACAGTCTCATCAAGGAAAAGTGCCGCCAGATACGTCATTCGATGCTCACGGGCGACCATCGCAGAACCAATACGCTGAAAATCCTCAACACCCAACCCCAAATACTTAGAGTGTGCCCAAGCGAGATTTTCCATTAATCTCAAGTAAACCGTATTGTTCATATGCCCTAAACCATCAATGTCGCTCGCTTGAACAACATACGTGGTTTTAAAGTACAGTGATGACGGCTCACCTAAACGGTCATGTTTGCTCATTGTTTTTTTTGATCTCACAAATTGAAAAAAATTAAACTCAACAATGCCCTAGAGAATAGCGACTTCAAATTAATTTCGGGATGATAAATAAGTAACAATAGTGTGTGAAAAATTAAAATCTGGATACATGCTCTATTAAATTTCTACTCCAAGCTAGGTTTATAAAATTTCATTTTATAAACCTACTAATTTAGTTTAATCTAGCGTTATTAATTACTAATCAATTGCAGGAGGGTGTATGTCAAATAATATTGTTATTGCCCTACGGCTTCCTGATGTCAAACCTACAGATTTATCAGTAAGTGAAGTATCTGAACTACTTAGGTGCTTATCTTCACTACTAAAAAATTCAGAAGCAAAGTTTAAGTACATCCAAGAAGGTTCTTCATATTTTGGAAACACTGTAAACGCATCTCACCTTGCAGACATTAAGAAAAGCATCTTACTTTCTGAAGGTGGAGAACTTGATCGTTATATTGGCAAGCATCTAACTTGGGGAGATGCAGCGATTGGATTTCATGATGCCGATGCTGACCCTAAAACCATGACAATTATTCGTGCTATTTCCCCTATCGATAAACCTAATAAATTTAAACAAACTGATACCTTACGAGGAACAGTTAAAAAACTTATTGAAGGTAAAGACAGTACAGATCACGTAGGAATTGCTTTTCTGAATGGTACTACGCTAAGCGCAAAAGCAACTGAATCCGTAGCATCTGCACTTAAGGATTACTTTAGAACAGACACTATTATTGAGTTCACAGGGGAAGCGACCTACTCGCACTCTTCCGACTTTGAATTGACTCTCGAAGACTTTAAAATAATTAGCTTTGAAGCTTTAGCTAATGATTCGCTAAACCAATGGATTGATGATTTTGTTGGGTTTGGTCACAGTGGGTGGCAAGATCTCAATAGTCCATTAGAAACGTTAAAAAAAGAACGCTTATCATGATTATAGCTTTAGATAACAATATCCTTGTTTCTTTATTTTCTGATGCAAAGCTCGTTTATGGTCTTAAAAAATTTTCTTCGGATAACTCCGTAAGTCAAACAATTTTGCCAACACCAGCTTTATGTGAATTTCTTGCCCATGACAGGATTGAAAGAATTTCATTTATTAACAAAACAAAAAGGAATGTAACATTTCAGTCATTTGATGAAAAAGCAGCATACCAAACAGCATTGTTAGCAGAAAAATACTATGAGGATAAACTTCCAATCAACAAACAAAAAGTTAAAGTCGATTTGCAAATTCTAGGAATCGCTCTCGCGAATCAGGCCAAATATTTGCTGACTGGAGACAATGACTTTAGTAGTTATGTGAGTAAACTCAGCCTAAACATCAAAATATTAAAAATATCAGAGCTCTACATTGAGCAAGATTTATTCAACAATGAGTAAATTGGAATAATAGAGTTTCCTCGACTAACTTCTAAAATAAGCATAAAAAAACGCTCCTCACGGAGCGTTTCTCTATTACTAGAAGCCAAAAGCTAAGAATTACTTCTTATCTTCTTTCACTTCTGTGAATTCTGCATCGACAACGCCATCATCATGATGTGGTTGTTCTGCATGGCCAGCATCACCACCTTGTGGTTGTTGCGATGCTTCAGCTTCTGCATAGACACGTTGCATCAGTGGCATAGAAACCGCTGACAACGCTTCGATTTTTGCTTTGATTGCATCGACATCATTTTCTTTAGTCGACAACTCTAACTCATCAATCGCCGCATCAATCGCTTTCTTCTCTTCTTCAGTCGCTTTGTCGCCCAAATCTTTCACAGCTTTTTGTGTGCCATGAACCAATTGGTCAGCTTCGTT
>JASLFQ010000060.1 GCA_030150595.1 Aquirhabdus sp. | reverse complement strand
CAAAGAAACCTCGCCTACCGAATCCGCATTTAAGCCGACAGATGCCATCAAGATGTAGCGCTGATTGCGCTCATCAAGCAAATACACCGAGCACACTTCGGTTTCCATTGCTTCGGCAACCAGATGTACCATGACTTCGAGTGCTGCGTGCAGATTGGGCGCAACATCAACGTCTTGTACAATCTTGCGCAGGCTTTCTATCTGCATGACATCTCCAATATGTCTAAATCACGTTTCGCGGATTCCCTTATCCAATTATCTAACATAGATTCCGTTCCATATGAGATAACTTTTAATAGGAGTATAGACTGCTGCCTCAAATAGGCAACTTTTCTACAAGCTGAAGTAGTGCTTTTCGATAAACATCACGTTTAAACGCAACCACTTCCGCCAATGGATACCAATAACTGACCCACATCCAATTATCAAACTCGGCGGGATTGCTCGCATTCAGAGTAATTTCAGAATCATCAGCAATAAGCTGCAGCAGAAACCATTTTTGTTTTTGACCAATACACACAGGCGGCGCATCATCTTGCCGCACATAACGATTTGGCAAACGATAATGCAGCCAACCTTCTGTTTGTGCTAAGATTTTTACATGCTGAGGATGAAGTCCGACCTCCTCCCAAAGCTCACGATACAATGCTTGTTCTGGCGTTTCACCTTCGGAAATTCCGCCTTGTGGGAACTGCCATGCATTATGACCGATTCGTTTTGCCCACAGCACCTGACCCTGCGCATTGCACAGAATCATGCCGACATTGGGCCGAAAGCCTTCTGCATCTATCATTGAAACAATTCCAGAAAATATGCCTAATTAGTGTATGACAATCCCTTTATTTACATCATCGTAAGTCATGCAAATACCATGACACTGTGACGTCTCGCAAAACGCTCTGGCAATAACGTGCAACAAGACCTCATCACAAAAAGGAAAGTACATGAAAATTGGTATTATTTTACCGAAAATACAGGCATTAACGGAGATTGTTTTTGAAGTTTTTTGTGAGTCTGTTCTCAGGTTTATCATTTCATCTGAGAATGCCTCATATTGAGGCTTTTCTCGCTTTAAAATCATTCAACTGGATGACTGTGTGCTTTCACTGCCTCCACATCCACCGCCAGCAAATCACGCGTCCGCCACCACGTCACACCTAAGATCACCAACGTCAATGTGCCACCAAATAAAACAGATGGAATCGTTCCCATCAATCGCGCCATGACACCTGATTCAAACGCACCCAATTCATTACTCGACGAGACAAACATACCATTGACCGCAGCAACACGGCCACGCAGATTTTCTGGCGGAAATATTTGCAGAACGGTCTGGCGCACGACAACGCTAATACTGTCAAAAGCACCAATTAACGCCAAAGCGATCATCGATAACCATAATGCTTTCGACAGTGCGAAAACCAGAGTGAAAACACCAAAACCCGCCACTGCCAAAAGCATGTTGCGCCACGCATGAAAGGTTGGTGGATACTTCGCCAAAATCGCCATCATCAACAATGCGCCCACTGACGGAGAAGCTCGCATTAGCCCTAAACCTTCTGAGCCCACATTCAGAATATCCGATGCAAAAATAGGTAATAGTGCAACTGCGCCACCCAATAGAACAGAGACTAAATCCAGTGAAATCGACCAAAAGATAATTTTATTTTGGAAGACAAAATGAAAGCCTTCTTTGAGGCTTAACCAGACATCATCATGATTGACCGCTGGGAATGAACGCGGACTTAGAAACGTCAACAGAATACAACTGATCAACAGTATTGCGGCAACGCAATAAAACGAATGATGCAAGCCTATTGCTGCGTACATTAACCCTGCACTGACTGGCCCAAGTACCGCGCCCGCATTCAAGGCCGCTGTTGACCATGTCGCAGCATTCGCATAAATCTCTCTAGGCACTAAATAGGGCTTTAAAGAACGCGATGCCGGGCTATAAAACCCTTGAATCATCCCTTGCAAAAAGATCATCCCATAAGCACTCCAGACCAACTGCCCTTGCGTCAAACTGCCGTGCTCGTGTGCGGTAAATAACGCACTGTATACCAGTGGTAAAGGCAGAATCAGAAACACACAAAACCGCATCACGTTCTGGCGATTTAACTTGTCAGCAACATAACCACCCCACAAAGACAGTCCGATAAATGGGATTGCCTCTGCCAAACCGATCATTCCGAGCGTCAATGGATCATGAGTCACTTGGTATAAAGCGTACGCGACCACCACTTCCTGAACCAGAAGCGCGATTGTCATAAAAAATTGATTCAGCGTCGCAAGTGAAAAATCACGGTGGCGTAGCGCGGCAAAGGAATCGTGCTGAGGAGAATTCATTAAAAACTTCTTTGGAAACGGGGCAAGAGAATGTGCATTGCTAGAGTAACAATGTCAGACATTGGCATGCAAATCATCGTTATGAATATTCAATGTTCTTTTTATTGGTTTACTTTGAACAACGTGTTTAATGCGCAACAAGAAATTGTATGGATTAAAAAACCCTCCTTAGAAAAAAGGAGGGTTTGGGAAGCTTTCACATTCTTAAATCACTTTTCCGCTTTCTGTAGAATCTGCAAAATACTCGAAAAGTCTAATGCGCCCGCACCCGCTTTGCTATGCAACGCATATAGATTACGCGCCATTTCACCGAGTGGAATGGATGCTTGTGCATTCAACGCCGTTTCCGTCGCTAGACCCAAATCTTTGAGCATCAAGTCAACGCCAAAACCACCACTATAACCACGCGAAGCAGGAACGTTTTCCATCACACCTGGATAAGGATTGTAGAGTTCAAGCGACCAGTTGCGACCTGAGCTTTTCACCATAATGTCTGAAAGCACATGTGGATCAAGACCGTTTGCTACACCAAGCGCCAACGCTTCTGCTGTACCGATCATCTGGATGCCGAGCAGCATGTTGTTGCAGATTTTGGCAGTCTGCCCCGCGCCGTGCGCACCAGCATGGAAAATATTCTTACCCATCGCGCTCAAAATCGGACGTGCACGTTCCAACGAGTCATCGTCACCGCCAACGATAAAAGTCAGCGTTCCCGCAATCGCACCACCTGTACCACCAGACACAGGCGCAACGAGCATACACAAACCCAATGCAGTTCCAGCTTTACAACCGGTAATTGCCGTTTGAGCAGCTACCGTGCTGCTCAAACGGCAATTACCGTTTCTAAAG
>JASLFQ010000024.1 GCA_030150595.1 Aquirhabdus sp. | reverse complement strand
TGCAAAGCAAAATGACTCACGACCCCATCAATCGAATGATCGGCAAAAGGAAGATGGCGAATATCTGCTTGAATCGTCTTGATCCCTTCAATATCCTGCACATGCGCTAACATCGCAGGCGACTGATCGACGGCAAAGACTCGTTGACCTTGTCTTGCAATTTTCTTAGCAATGACGCCCGTACCACAACCCGCATCAAGCCATTGTCTTGCATTTGCTTGCGATGAAAATTCATCATTATTCAACATGAGATGAAACAGGAAATCAGCAGATTGGCGTTGTAATAGACTCGCGCGATCATAATTTTCAGCCGCGTGATCAAAGGCCTGCCAAACGGCAGTGTCAGGCGAGCTATTCATCATAAAGTGTCATCATGCAAAACTGGCGACATATCACTCGCAATAGGGTGTTGAAAATATCCATCAAATCGACACGCATCACCTAACCAACGATGCGCAGGTTCAATACCTGCAAGCGGCTCAGCGAGCCGTGGACGCTTCACAATCACGCGTTTGGCGACGTGCATGGCGAGCGGTAACAACGCATCCCCCCAATCCACTTCAGCATCGACCGTACGCGGAATGGATAGCAGATACTGTAAGATTTGCATCTCTTTTTTAACAAGCGGTTGTTTTTTGTCAGTAGCGGCTTTGGGAAACATTGGATCAAGATACACCACATCCACGCCACTATTCATGGCACGATCCACCAAATAATGCTCAGACTTGGCATAAACTACCGTCATCCGCGCCAACACTTCCTGTAATCGTTGATCAGTATGGCGCGCCGCTTGTGCTTTTGCCTCTATGAGTAATGCTGCCAAAATCGGATGACGTTCCACCAAAGTCACGGAAGCACCCAACCACGCTAATAGCAACGCATCATGTCCAAGCCCCGCAGTTGCATCAATAATGCAAGCATTTGGGATCACTATACACGCTCGTGCCAATAATTCATTACGAATCCCTGCACGGTACAGTCGCGGTAATTGACCGACCCAATCTGGCTGCATTTTCATGCCATTTGCCGCAAGCCATAAACCTTGTTCGTCGTAAATCAGGCTCAACTCAGGATGTGTGCGTAACTCGCGCGCAGTAGGCGTTTCAGCTTGTTCTTCAAGCACAAGTTGAATGTCATAATCACCTGCATTCTGCACAAACCACTGCTGCACAACTTGCGCTTGCGCGACCGTTTGGGGCAAATGAATTAAACGCACATTGGTGCCCATGACAGACCATTGCACTGATGACTCTCAACAAAGATCACTACAAAACTCACTAATGGTTTAAGTTTATTGCCAATTATACCTTATGCTACACTCGCGCAACTCTTCTCAATTCGCTATTCACTCACCATGACCCTATCTTTATTCCACGTTTTTATCTTGGCCATTATTCAAGGTATTGCAGAGCTTCTGCCCGTATCAAGTTCCGCCCACGTCATTTTCGCAGAAAAGCTGATGGGACTTGACCCAACATCACCAGAAATGACTTTCCTATTGGTGATGCTACACACAGGGACGATGTTTGCGGTCATCGTCTATTTTTGGAAATCATGGAAAACCGCTTACTTCTCATCTTGGGCAGCATTCAAAACCAACGCCATTTATGCCATCGTAGCAACCGCTGCAACGGGTGTGATTGGACTGACGCTGCTCCTGATCCTAAAGCACGTTTTCGCAAATGGTGAAACACCTTTTGAAGTTGAACAGCTTTTTGATAATAAATATATTATTTCCACAGGTTTAGCAGCATCAGGCATCTTGATTATTCTTTCTTCTCGTTTTAAAGAAACCCAAGAAGGTGAATTGTCTACATTCCGAGCCATCGTCATTGGTGCAGTACAAGGACTATGTCTGCCATTTCGCGGTTTTTCTCGCTCTGGTGCAACCATTTCGACAGGTCTGTCTCTAGGCGTCAATCGTCGTCGTGCAGAAGAATTCAGCTTTGCACTTGCGGTTGTCTTGACACCAGTGGTGATTCTGAAAGAAGGCTACCGCCTGTTTAAAGATCAAATACATAATGTAGCGCCAACTACCACCGCACATTTTGACATTCATGCGGCTTTGTTGCCTGGATTGCTGGGTATGATCTTTAGTTTTCTGGCAGGTTTTCTAGCACTACGCTGGTTATCCCGCTGGCTTGAACAAGACCGTTGGCATTTATTCGGTGCCTATTGTTTGCTCTTTTCGGGTGTCGTATTCTTCTTTATGGGTTAATGCCTAAAAGTTTGAACGCTGTCTGGTTTACAGCGTTCAAACTTTTCTGAAAACAAAAATCACATCTTGCGCTGCTGATCCAACTTCTTCCACGCATCATCCCGCAAATAAACAGGCAATGCCTCCACCGCAGTGACTGTCTGCCCACGCTGTAACGCCTGCCAACCTAAGAATGCAATATCGTGCGCCGTCGCACTCAAATCGACGATCCGTGGTAAATCCATGGCCGCATCCACATCGACCAAAGCACTTCCACTACCTACTAATGCACGCGTACCATCAACAATATTCACAGCCGTATAAGCCGCCAATTGCTCCGCACCAATTCTCTGCATCACGCCATCTTGATCGAGTTTAAACGATGCTGCATACACCTCATTCATTCGCGCATCAATCACAGCACATACTTGGCTTAAACTTTTTTGAGCATAAGCATGCTGTGCTAATGCCTGCAACGTCGAGACAGCAATCACGGGCAAATCATGTGCCCACGCCAAAGCTTGCGTCACTGCAGCATTGATTCGCACACCACTAAAAGATCCTGGTCCACGGCTAAACGCAATTGCAGATAAATTCTTAAAACTCAAATTCTTTTCTGCCAATACCGCATCAATCATCGGCAAGATCAAGCGCGTTTGTTCGCGCGCACGCGTATCCAAACGCTCAGCCTGCACACCGAAAGCATCATACAAAACGACCGAACATTGATCTGTCGCGGTCTCCAGTGCCAGTAGCATAATCGCCCCTAAACTATGTTCTTTTCTATAAGTCTCTTCAAGCGACTCATTGAATTAAGCGCTAATTGGATTATGATTCTGGATAACATTAATTTAACGCCCAGAATTAAAAACAGGATTTTAAGCCAAATATGGTTACTCCGCTTGCATCAATGCACGAAACATCAGATAAAGCAGATCGAGAGATGCCTTCATTATCGGCAATCATTCTTGCAGGTGGCGAAGGACGACGCATGGGGGGCTTAGATAAAGGACTCGTAATATATCAAGATAAACCGTTAGTGCAATGGGTTAAGGAAGCATTACCGAGTGAGGTTGAACAAATCATTATCAGTTGTAATCGCCACATGCAGGACTATGCAAAGTACGGAGAAACCGTACACGACCAGCCTAGCGAATTTACCTATGGCGGCGCACTTGGCGGTATTCTGGCAGGACTGAAGCGATGTCAGCATGATTGGGTCATTATTGCACCCTGCGATTTAATTTATTATCCAACTGATTTTGCACACATCGCTTGGACTATTTTATCTGAACACATCCTGCAAAATCCATCCGCCGCCAAAATCGCCGTCGCGCACGATGGCGAACGCCGCCAAAATCTCTGTCTCTTACTGCATAAAGACGAATACAACGGATTGGAAAAGGCTTTAAAAACCAGTCGTGCTGTACATGATTGGCTTGATGTGCGACAAGCTCTCAATATTCCTTGGGCGAATGCACAGGCATTTATGAATATCAACGATCAAAACCAGCTTGCAGCGCTCAAACCATAGAACAGGCATACCCTTTAATAGAAATGCTCTTTGCTTTTTTGCCGTCTTGAGCAACTGTTTGAGCCAAACATACAATGTTCAATTGTTTGATTTCTTGGATAAACCTATTTTTTAAAAGTAACTCCCTGTACGCGAGTTTTGCGAAAGACACGGTTTTGCTTCCTTTTGCCAAGACAAAAGGAAGACCCGCGGTAGGCGTATCCTCCCATTGCTAAAC
>JASLFQ010000281.1 GCA_030150595.1 Aquirhabdus sp. | reverse complement strand
GGCAAAGTGTTGACGGGTGGTGTCGATGCACATGCGCTCGAACGTCCGAAACGTTTCTTCGGTGCGGCACGTAATATCGAAGAAGGCGGTTCACTAACCATTATTGGTACTGCGCTGATTGAAACGGGTTCAAAAATGGATGAAGTCATTTTTGAAGAGTTCAAAGGTACGGGTAATCAGGAAATTAACCTTGAACGCCGTATCGCAGAAAAACGCGTGTTCCCTGCGATGAATATCAAGAAATCTGGTACACGTCGTGAAGAACGTTTGATGGACGAAGATACTCTGCGTAAAGTTTGGATTCTACGTAAGTTATTACATCCAATGGATGAGCTGCAAGCGATTGAATTCTTGCTAGATCGTATGAAAGATACCAAAACCAATGATGACTTCTTTGATCAAATGAAGAAGAAATCAGCAACGGCATAATCATTAGTTGTCATAAAAAAACCGCACTCATCGAAAGAGGGTGCGGTTTTTTTGTTGAACTCACCTAAATAGCTCATTGAGTCTGTCGAAATGCGCGGTGATATCCACCACACTTCGACACACTCAGTGTTCTTGAGGCTTAGATTTCAATCATAATGCCCGCGACAAGCGAGCACCGTGAAATCAGCATCCGTCACCGCATAAACTAATCGATGCTTATCATCAATCCGCCGACTCCAAAAACCAGACAGATTACCTAGCAAAGGCTCTGGTTTACCAATCCCTTCAAAGGGTTCTCGCATTGACGCATTGATCAGCAAGTTAATCCGTTTTAATGTCTTTCGATCCTGACCTTGCCAGTATTGATAATCTTCCCAAGCTGTAGGCGTAAAGCTCAGTAACCGACTCACTCTGCGGTATCCAGATCACGTCGTGCAGCTTGCCCCGCATGATATTCAGCAATCGATTTTGCTAAATGTGCAGCATTCGTGGGCGAAGACACCAAATGTAGCGTCTCAATCAAACTATTATAGTAATCCTGTCCCATCACCACGGCATTTTGACCATCACGACGCGTCACGATAGTCACATCGGCATCATCAATCACCGTATCAAAAACACTTTTCAGGTTATTACGTGCCTCAGTATAAGAAACGACTCGCATGATTTTATGCTCATGTTCAGAATATTGTACAAGTATAAATTAGATGATTCACATGTACAACATTCTGGTCAGGTTGTTTTCACCTCATTTAAAATGAAACCCCGCATAGATCGAAAGATTGTGCAGTTTTTTATTTCAACTCAACAAACCTTAATAGCTTCATTGAGCCTGTCGAAATGTGCGGAGATACGCAACCAAAAACACTTCGACAAGCTCAGTGTTCTTTAGGCTTATTTTTAAAGTCTAAACTTACCTTCCGCTTTATTTTTTTCTAATTGCTCAAGCAAAGCCTGTTTTGACTCTGCTCTCGCTTTGGATCTGGCTTCAACGGCGCGCTTGATGGCGACCTCTAAAACTCGCTCATGCTGTTCAAATGTCGAAATTTCTTCTGGTGTTGGTTCTTCAATTCTAAGATCAGGCATGATGGTCATCCAGAAATATTTTAAGAAGCAGACTTATTCAACGTCACTTTTTGCAACATATACGCTTCAGGATGTGCCGCGTCAATTGGCTGACACGACGGCAGATATTTAACGATGGAATCTGGATGAACTGCAAAGCAGGTAATATTACCTGGCACAGCGCTATCTACTTGAAGCTGAATTAAAGTTTGATTGCCATTCACAATCCAGCTGCCATTTGCTTCAGGTTGCTTGCCTTCTTTTTCACTCACATTCGGTCGAATATACGTTTGATTCCAAGTAAACGTTGCATCTGCATGTAGATCAATCACCGTCTTAATGCTGGCATGATCATCTGTAGGTAAAACACCTTCGTACTCGCCCACGATTGCCGCTGGACGAATCGCAACTGGTGGCGCGGCTCTAGCTGCATCTTCTCGTTCAGCTTTTTCTGCGTTTTCGCGCTTGCCACAAGCAACGCATAAGCTCGCAACCAACAGACTCACACCCACCCAACGCATCGAATGATTAACCTTCATACAAATCTCCAGAACCGCAAACACAACCATAAGAGTAACTTTTAAGCGCCGACATTATTCTATAAAAATCACATTTCACCTAAAGAATCCTGTAAATCATTCATTAAATCACTTATATCTAAACAAACAATTCACCCTGCCTGACCACTTCATCAGGCTCAACAAATCCACCTAAGCCCACACCTACCAAACGATAGCGTGTCGCTTCGGGCAATTCAATTCGATCTCGCAATACCAGAGCAATCTCAATCAATTCCTCTACAGAACTAATCAAATGCTGTGGCGTATAACTGCGTGTGAGAATATGAAAGTCAGACGTTTTAAGCTTCAAAACCACAGTTCGACCAATACGTGTGGTTTTCCGTGTCGCCGTCCATGTTTTTTCGGCAAGTCGACGAATCGCATCATCCAATGCAGCTAACGGCACGTCACTGGAAAAAGTATCCTCTGACGAAATCGATTTTACCCTTTGATTCGGTTGCACTGCGCGCTCATCAATGCCCCGCGCGCACTCATATAATCGCTTCCCAAAACGACCAAAACGCTGTTCCAGCTCAAACAACTCACGCAAGCGTAAATCACCGACTGTCTCAATGCCCAGCGCGGTCAACTTCGCCTGCATGACTTTACCCACACCATGAATCTTACTCACGGGTAATGGCGTCAAGAACGTCTCAACTTGACTCGGACGAATTACGAATAAGCCATCAGGTTTACGCCAGTCCGAAGCGATCTTAGCGAGTAATTTATTGGGCGCAACGCCAGCCGATGCAGTAAGGTTAATCTCTTCTCGAATCTGCGCGCGAATACATTCTGCAATCGCCGTTGCCGAACCTAAATCCAACTTCGGTTCGGTCACATCCAAATATGCTTCATCCAACGACAACGGTTCAATCAAATCAGTATGCCGCTGAAAAATCTCACGCATCTGTCTGGACGCCGCTTTATAACGCACAAAATCAGGTGGCACAAAGATCGCATCTGGACACAACCGTTCGGCACGAATCGCAGACATTGCCGAACGAATGCCATATTTACGCGCCTCATAGGATGCAGCACAAACGACTGAACGCTCTCCTTTCCAAGCCACAACGACAGGTTTACCACGCAAACTTGCATCATCGCGCTGTTCAACCGATGCATAAAACGCATCCATATCAATATGAATGATTTTACGTTGCGCAGGTATCTTCGCCTCGCTCATGATGATTTGGCTCTATCGACAATCATTCATCAACGACGATTGGAAACCCCGCCGCACGTGCGCCACGTGTGCCGCCTTTGAGTTCAACATATTCACGGGTTGGGTCGAGTGATTCAAGTAATGCAACCGCACGGCCTGCTTTTGTACCGCCGCCACACAAAACATAAACTGGCTCGCCTTCTGGGATATTTGCTAAAACCGACGCATCCAAATGCTCAATCGGTTTATTCACAGCTCCTGCAATATGCCCTTCAGCAAATGACTTTGCATCGCGTACATCCCAAGCATGAGTGTTGGGAACTTTTTTTTGAATGGATGGAAAATCGGTAATGGCTAATTCACGAATCATTCATGATCTCCTTTTCAAAACTAAATATTATGCGTGAGCACAGCGTACACGTCTCATTACTTTCGCGCACATCATTGACGGATACAATTTGCTATAATGCCGCATCTGTAAAACTCATTAATAGAGATTAAACCATGCCATCACTCGACATTGTCTCAGAATTAGAACTGTTTGAACTAAATCACGCAGTACAAAATACCCAAAAAGAAATCCAAACCCGTTTTGACTTTCGCGGTAAAGAAATCAGCATCGAACTAAATGAGAAAGCTAAAGAAATTAAAATCAAAGGCGAAAGCGATCTGCAAGTCGAAAACGTCCTTACGATGCTAGAAAACCACATGACCAAACGCAAAGTCGATATTCAAAGTCTGGATGCACAAGACATGGCGGCTTCAGGCAAGTTCATTACCCAAACCATCAAACTGAAAGACGGACTTGACTCAGATACCGCAAAAAAAATTAATAAAGCCATTAAAGACAGCGGAATTAAAGTTCAAGCTTCGATTCAAGGCGACAAAATTCGTGTGACTGACAAAAAACGTGACACTTTGCAACAAGTCATGGCTTATTTGAAAGAACAACAGTTTGGTTTGCCATTGCAGTTCAACAACTTTAAGGACTAGTTTAGTACCCAACTGAAACGGTCTAAAAAGTAGCAGTTCCCTCTGACTAAATTATTGAATGGAAAATGCAACATGAGCAAAGGTCAACCAAAAAACTCGATCGCTAAAATCGCAGCAGCCGCTGAATATCTGCCACAAGGCATCCGCGCTAAAGTGTTATCTAAAACTTTTGGCACCGTCGTACCGATGGTCGGTACTGCAGGCGTGAGCTATGATTTAGTGACAGCAGACAAAGTCATTTGCAGCATTAAAAATCGTCGCCCAATGCAAAACCACATTAAAGGTGTACATGCTGTGGCAATGGCACTCATTGCTGAAACGGCAACTGGCTTTGTCGTTGGCATGAATATGCCAAACAACTCAATGGTACTGATTAAATCGTTGAAAATGGAATACAAAAAACTCGCCAAAGGCGATCTGATCGCTGTCGCAACCCTCACACCTGCTCAACGCGAACTCATTGCTTCGACCGAAAAAGGCGAAACCACAGTGCAATGCGTGATCACTGATGAAACAGGTCAAAGCCCTGTCGAATGCGAAATGATCTGGGCATGGGTACCGAAGCGTAAGAAAGAAAAATCGAAATAATTTTAAACTTGCACTAAAAAAGCCGCTGATTTGCGGCTTTTTTTATGCGCAAAACTTTCTATCCATACAAATATTCAACGTCACTAACAGTTGACGAAATTAATGGCATAATCGACACCAATCTGTCTCTCGAATCTATTTTCAGCTGAGTATGTACTTTTGATCCGACAAAGCTTAAACCGTCCAATACGACTGTCCATTACGACGAAATTGTTTATGGCAATTTTAGGAATCAGCGCGCTTGTGATTCTCGCGATGGGCGGAGCAATGTTTTGGAGCTTAGATCATAGTTTTAATGCGTATAGTGAACAACAAGACAGCCAGCGCGCCCAAGCCATGGCAACAACACTCGCAGATTTGTATGCAGATAAAAAGAATTGGGATTTTATCTTAAATACTCCGCAGCTTTGGCGTGATATCGCGCGCCCAGAAAATCCATGGCGCCAGCTAACACCTGAACAAATCAAACGCTCACTGACCAACAAAAAAAACGGTTTGGATAAAGAAGATATTGATGAGATTGAACAAAAAAACAACTTCGACAATCACAGAAATGGCCGCAACGCACCACCATCTGGGCCTCCTCGTCGGCTGATACATTGGAGTTTATTGGATGAAACAGGGCGCGTTATTGCAGGTAATGAGTCCATTTCAGATGCCGCACAACGCTATCCAATCCAAGTTGAAGGGAGAACGGTCGGTTGGATTGCTGTTTCCCCGCGACAAAGGCACATTACCCAAGGCGAAAAGAATTTCTTAGCGCAGCAACGTCAATCAAGCTTATGGATCATGTTTGCCGCAACGATTCTAGCGATTGGTGCGGCGCTGCTACTTGCCCGACTTTTTCTTGCACCGATACGCAAACTTGCAGAAGCAACGCGGCAATTGATTGCTGGTCGCTATGAAACCCGGACTCATGTGAAACAACAAGACGAACTGGGGCAACTTGCCGAAGACTTCAATCAGCTTGCAGCCACATTGCAACGTAATGAACGTATGCGCCGAGATTTTGTTGCGGATATTTCCCATGAATTACGCACACCGCTGGCGATTCTTAAAGGCGAACTCGAAGCCATCCAAGATGGCATCCGCAAGCCAGACGAAGCCGCGATGATTTCATTGCAAGCGGAAACTCAGGCACTCAGCCAGTTGGTTGATGATTTATATCAGATTTCTCTATCGGATGTCGGCGGTTTGCACTACAGCATGACTTCGATCGATTTGAATCAATGTATAGCGCGCGTCGCACACGCCTTCCAAGAACGACTTGATGCAAAAAAACTGACTTGGACATTGTCTCTACCCGAGCAAGCCGTCATATTGCATGCAGACGAACGCCGACTTGCTCAACTTTTTAAAAATTTGCTTGAAAATACATTGCGCTATACTGATAGCAAGGGTCAGGTACAACTCAAGGTCACCGCAGATCAGCAAAATGTTTTGATTAGTCTACAAGATTCTGCCCCTGGGGTTTCTGATGCTGAATTACCCAAAATTTTTGAACGTTTATACCGCGTAGAAAGCTCACGTAATCGAGCCACAGGCGGCGCAGGCCTCGGCTTGCCACTTTGCCAAACCATCGTACAGGCACACGGTGGCACAATCCATGCGCAACACTCCCCGCTTGGTGGTGTGCAAATCGATATCATGTTGCCATTGAATACTAAAGATCAAACTTAACCGAGGGATAGGACGTGATTGATTCTAAAATGTTAGTGCTCGTCGTTGAAGATGAGCCCAAACTTGCTCAAGTATTATTAGACTATCTGACTGCCAATAACTACGCCACAGCATGGATCTCTGATGGGCGAGAAGTCGCAAAATACTATGCTGACCGTCCTGCTCATGAGCAACCTGATCTCGTACTTCTGGATCTCATGCTGCCTGGGCGTGACGGTTTGGATGTCTGCAAAGATATTCGCAAAATCAGTAACGTCCCAATCATCATGATTACGGCGCGTGTTGAAGAAATCGATCGTTTGATCGGTCTCGAAATTGGTGCTGATGATTATATTTGTAAGCCGTTTAGTCCACGCGAAGTCATGGCGCGGATTAAAGTGATCTTGCGCCGAATCCCACAAGCGGAAGTCGGGACAAGCGCATCAACATCATTATTAAACTTACAATTGGATGAAGCACGTTTTGAAGCACGTTATCACAATCAACTGCTGGAACTTACACCGGCTGAATTTCGTTTACTGAAAACACTCGCCGATGCACCTGGTCGCGTATTTCAACGGGATCAACTCATCAACCATGTCTATGACGACCAACGCATCATCACCGACAGAACCATTGATAGTCATATCAAGAATCTACGCCGAAAAATGGCTCTTATTTCACCTGAAGATGTCATTCGATCCATCTATGGCGTAGGCTATAAACTAGAATTGTAATTTGACCA
>JASLFQ010000171.1 GCA_030150595.1 Aquirhabdus sp. | reverse complement strand
TCTCCACCTTGCGGCACACCTTGAGCAATGCGAGTAATTTTCAGTGGTAATGTCCGACCACCTTGTCGCTCGACTTCTTGCTGACTCACTTCCTGCCAAGCCGCTTGTAAATAATGCGCTGTTGCTTGACCTTCAACAGTTGCATTGGTCGCAAGAATCAATTCTTCTACAGGTTCTGCCTTTAAACGAGACATCAATAAAGGAATACCTATTTCCTCCGGCCCAATCCCATCAAGCGGCGACAAGTGCCCACCCAACACAAAGTATTGACCACGGAAACTACCGCTTTGTTCAATTGCCGCTACATCTGCTGGGGACTCAACCACACAAAGTAGCGTTTGATCTCGCGACGTTGAGGCGCAAATATCACAGACCTCGGACTCTGCAAGCGATCGACAGACCGTACAATGCTGAATATGTAGCACAGCATCATTCAGCGCATGTGCAAGCGCTTGCGCGCCAGTACGATGGCGCGCAAGTAATTGCAATGCAATACGCTGAGCTGATTTTGGTCCAACGCCAGGCAAAATCCGTAGTCGTTGAACTAACTCATCAAACTTAGGGCTAAACATGGATGGCGAACTTAACCAAACATACCGCCTAAACCAGCAGGTAATCCTGTACCGGCGGTTGTCGCATTTAATTTTGCTTCAGAAATTGCTTCAGCTTGGCGTGTAGCATCATTGATTGCTGCTGCAATCAAGTCTTCGATCATTTCCGCATCATCTTTAAGCAACTCTGGATCAATCTGAATACGCTTCACCACAAAACGTGCAGTCATAGTGACTTTAACCAAACCACCACCCGCTTCTGCATGAACTTCAGTTTTTGCCAATTCTTCTTTGGTCTTTTTAACTTTAGCTTCCATATCTTTTTGCATTTTCTGTGCTTGCTGCATCAGCATATTAATGTTCATTTAACTCTCCATTGAGCAGTTTTATCGCAACTGTGGCGATTAAGATTGGATGAGATTATATATGCTCTTCATCTCATTCCCATCATTGAAAAAGCCACACATCGCGACAAAAAACAACTTTATGGAGCGAATATGCGGCTTTCTTACATTTCAATACAATAACGATCAAACAATAAGCGCGTCTAAGCCTCGTGCTAAATCCGCCTTAATGTCTTCAATGTCCTCAAGTCCAACCGCAATGCGAATTAAACCTTCAGTAATTCCAGCGGCAGCTTTGGCTTCAGCAGACAATCGTCCGTGTGTTGTTGTGGCTGGATGAGTAATCGTGGTTTTGGTATCACCCAAATTGCCTGTAATCGACAGCATTTTTGTGGAATCGATCACTTGCCACGCCGCCGTACGACCATTATCTTGACCTGAAATTGCTTTGACCTCAAAAGAGACAATCCCGCCAAACCCACGCTGTTGGCGTTTTGCCAAATCATGACCTGGATGGCTCGGCAAACCATTATAATAAACACGCTGAACCGCTGGATGAGCTTGCAGCCATTCGGCAAGTTTTAATGCGCTGGCAGAATGTGCATCCATCCGCAATCGTAACGTTTCCATGCCTTTCAAGAAGATCCACGCATTAAATGGACTCATTGACGGCCCAAGTGTACGTGTCACCAAAAAGACTTCTTCGAGTAATTTCGCACTACCCACAACTGCGCCACCAAGCGCACGTCCCTGCCCATCTAAATACTTGGTTGCAGAGTGAATAATCAAATCCGCACCAAACTTTAGAGGCTGTTGCAATGCTGGCGTACAGAAGCAATTATCGACGACAAACAAAATGTTATGTTTGTGTGCAAGTGCGGATAGTGCGGTTAAATCCGCCACTTCAGACAATGGATTACTCGGCGTTTCACAAAAAAACAGTTTGGTTTTGCCAACTTGAATCGCCTGTTCCCATTGATTTAGATCAGACAAATCCACAAACGTCGTCTTGACACCAAATTTGCCCATGTATTTTTCAAATAAACCAACAGTCGTGCCAAATACTGCACGCGAACACACTACATGATCGCCCGCGGCAAGAAATGCCATCGCTGTCGACAAAATTGCTGCCATGCCAGAAGCGGTTGCAACACAACGCTCACCGCCTTCTAGCGCCGCTAAACGTTGTTCAAACGCGCGCACAGTTGGATTGGTAAAGCGTGAATAAATATTGCCTTCACTCTCACCACTAAATACTTTCGCGGCTTCGGCTGCACTGCCATAAGTAAAGGAGGATGTTAAAAACAGCGGCTCACTATGTTCTGCCTCGTGCGTCGGCGAATGCCCAATGCGAATCGCAATGGTATCAAAAGACAATTCTGACTCTACTGCGTGTGGTAAATCTTTCATTTTATTACTCATAACTATTCATAACTGCTAATAAAAGCAAAAAAACTATTGATAACGATCTATTACAAATTGATTTAGTCATTGTGAAAGCCCGCACCAAACACGTCAAGAACAATATCTAGGGCTTTGCAGGATAAAACATGATTACTCAGATCATCATTGACCTTTTTTTCATTCAATTTTAAAAATTGACCACATTACACATGTGCATTTATTGCTAAACTCGCGCCATTCACAAAAAATATTTAATTAACCTTCTGCTTTTCAATGCGATTTTTGAACACATGCCCATTGAGACTTAGATTAAAGATGAAAATTTGGAGTTGCAGCAATGTCATCTACGCATCAACGATACTCTTTCAAGACGCTGAGTCATTCCACAAAGTTTATTAACTTACGTGATCGTTTGCTTCACTCAGAGAGGCTCGTTCAGGCTGGAAAAACCCCTTATGAAGTCATATCAGATGATGTTCAAAAACAAGGTCTCGTCAAACTACGCTACTATCCAGCACTAGACGGTTATCCAACGATTCATCGTGTTCCTCTAGTGATCGTTGCACCACTCGCCGTCAATATGCTGATTTATGATCTATTTGAAAATCGCTCACTCGTTCGTTTTTTATTAGAACAAGGCTTTTCGGTTTATATGCTCGATTGGGGTACGCCAACTCGCGAACATGCGCGCTACAATTTTGAGAAGTATGTCTTAGACTTTATGCCAAAACTTCTCGAAAAAGTCAGACAACATAGTGGGCAACAAGAGCTTTCTCTACATAGCTGGAGTATGTCTGGCGTGTTTGCTTTGCTATACGCAGCAGCCACCAAAGATAAGAATATTAAAAACCTCATCGTGCTTGGCACACCTGTTGATGCATATCGATCAGGTGCAATCGGGGCACAATATCGTCGTGCAGCGAATGCAATGAAGTGGGTCGAGAAACGTACAGGCTTTCACCCACGAACACTCCCTACAGGTTTATTACATAGTGCGGGCTGGAGTAATGCACTCGGATTCAAATTATTAGATTTGAAAGGTACTTTTAAAGGCCATCTTTCAATGTTACGCCAACTCGACAATCGCACTGCGGTTGAAAGTCATGCAACACATGGTGCTTTTCTCGATCATATGGTCGATTATCCTGGCGGCATTAACCACGATATGTTGATTAACGTATGGATGGATAATGGTCTGTCAAAAGGCGAGTTCAAGATTGGTGGTAAAGTCGCTCACTTTAAAGATATACATGCTTCACTACTCGCTGGTGGAGGTCGATCAGATACAATGGTCACAATCAATGCGGTTCGCCCACTGATCAATCTTGTCGGCACGACAGATACAACATTTGCGTCACTTCCTGGCGGACATGTCAGTATGATTGCCAGTGAGGCTGCATCACAAGAGTTTTGGCCTGTGCTTGCTGACTGGTTAGCCAAACGTTCCGATTAAACATACTTGAGCACATCCAGTTGACATTAAATTGCGCCATTTACTGCACCGTCATCGACAACTTCGGCGATGTCGGTGTCTGTTGGCGTCTAGCACGTCAACTTGTTGATGAGCATGATATTCAAGTCACACTTTGGGTTGATGATCTTGTTAGTTTTTCTAAGCTTACGCCGAATCTAAATCCTAGTCTAACTGAGCAGTCATTAGATAAAATCACTGTTTGTCTATGGCTCAAAGATGATCGCGACGCACTCAGCCAAAGTCATCAACTGCCTCTCGATATGATTATTGAAGGCTTTGGCTGTCGCCTACCTGACTTCATCCTCAATAAAATGGCGCAACAGGCTAAAGCAGGTCACACACCACTTTGGATCAATCTCGAATATCTGAGTGCTGAATCATGGGCTGTTGATTGCCACGCGATGCCATCCGTTCATCCAACGACAGGATTAACTCAATATTTTTGGTTTCCCAGTTTCAGTGAGCAAAGTGGTGGATTACTACGTGAAGCTGATCTACTTAATAAACGCGATGAGTTTCAAAACGACCATCAAGCTCAAATCGATTTTTGGGCAAAATTGAATATCAGTGATGCAAATGTTTTTGAACGCAAGATTTCTCTATTTTCTTATAAAAATGAAGCTATTCAAGATTTGTTAGATTTCCTTGAAACCGACAGTAAAACAACGCTCCTTCTCGTTCCAGAAGACAAAGCTTTAGCCAACATTTCTCAATGGATAGAAAAACCTTTAGCACAAGGCAATCGCATTACCCAGAATGCTTTAACTGTCGTTGTCCTACCCTTTTTAAATCATGAAGACTACGACCGTTTACTATGGGCTTGTGATTTAAACTTCGTCCGTGGTGAAGATTCTTTTATCCGCGCACAGTGGGCAGGAAAGCCTTTTATTTGGCACATCTACCCACAAGATGGCGATGCACATTTAGTCAAATTACACGCGTTCATGGACATCGTTGCGACCAT
>JASLFQ010000236.1 GCA_030150595.1 Aquirhabdus sp. | reverse complement strand
ATCAATTTTTGCGTGATTCGTCATAAGAGCTATAAGCAGAGGGTCATTCGTATGGATATGTCAGCCAACAACATCGAAACATTATTTGCACAATTAGGTCTGAATAACAGCCCTGAAGCGATTACCAAATTTGTTGAAAGTCATCCACTGCCACAAGACGTATATATCAATAACGCGCCATTTTGGAATGATGGACAGCGCCACTTTTTACAAGATGCGCTACGGCAAGATTCTGAATGGACGGAAGCGGTTGACGAGTTAAATGTCTTATTGCATGAGTGAGTTGGAGCCGCTTTATTTTCTTATTTAATTTGCATCATAAAAAATGCCTGTCATCAAGACAGGCATTTTTTATGGGCGTTTCAGTTTGAAGTTAGCGTCTTTTCGGCGCTTTTGGATCATGGAATACTACGCTTTCTTCTTCAAACTCAGGCTTCACCACGACGATAAAGTCTTGGCGAGTCAGATTCATGAAGAGTGCGTAACCTGTCGCAATGTAGATTGATGAATATGTACCGACAAATAAACCAATCAACAGCGCAACCGAGAACCAATAGAGTCCAGCGCCACCTAAGAACAACATTGCGCCTGCAACCAGAACAACTGTAGCAACAGTCATCACGGTACGGCGGAATGTTTCGGTCAGGGAAATGTCGATGATTTCAATCGCTGGCGCGCCGCGAATCTTACGGAAATTCTCGCGAATACGGTCAAATACCACGATCGTATCGTTGAGTGAGTAACCGATCAATGCCAATACCGCTGCTAGAACGGTCAGGTCAAATGGCCAGCCAAACACCGAAAATACACCAACAGTCAGAATCGTGACATGGAGCAGAGAAATCACTGCACCCACCGCGAATTTAAACTGGAAGCGAATCGCTACGTAGATCATCATCAATGCCAATGCAAGTCCAATGGCACCCAGAGAGCGGAGGTACAGGTCATTACCGACTTGTGAACCGACGATGTCCACTTTTTGCACAGTTGCTTTATTATTTGGTAGCTGTACAGCATTCAAAATATAAGTCGCTGCATCGGTTGATTTGGTCTGTGCAGGCATGCGTACGAGCAAGTCGCGTTGTGTACCGAGGTATTGCACAACAGGGTCTTTAAACCCTGCTTTGACCAATGCTGCTTGTACATCATCTTGCTTAGCTGCTTGGGTGTAATTGACTTCAGCCGAGATACCGCCAGTAAAGTCGAGTCCAAGATTCAGTCCTTTGTGAAAAATAGAACCAATACTGATTAAGATCAAGATGAGTGAAAAGACCGCCAAAGGTTTACGGAATCGCATAAAGCGAATCACGTATTCATCATGGTGATAAGCTTCTGGTGTCTCAAAACTGCTTTCGATGTTGTCTTGCGTATTTTTAGCCATGATTAGTCCCTTAAATACTTAGTTTTTCAACATGGCCGCGATTGCCATAGACCAATTGAACCAAGCCACGAGTCACCGTGATGGCAGTAAATAGCGAACAGATAATCCCGATGGACAATGTGACCGCAAAGCCTTTGATTGGGCCAGTACCCACCGCGAACAAGATGAAAGCAACAATCAAGGTCGTGACGTGCGCATCAATAATCGTTCCAAACGCACGATCATAACCGAGCACAATTGCCGTAATTGGTTTGGCGCCATGTCGAATTTCTTCGCGTATACGCTCACAGATCAAGACGTTGGCATCGACCGCGATCCCGATGGTCAACACGATACCTGCAATACCTGGCAAGCTCAGTGCCGCGCCGAGTGCTGACATGATTGCAAGAATCATGGCCAAGTTCATGAACAAGGCAAAGTTCGCAATCAGACCAAATAGGCGGTAGAACACGAGCATAAAGAGTGCAACCAACGCAAAACCCACTTGGGTTGATAACAGACCTTTATCAATGTTTTCTTGACCCAATGATGGCCCGACAGTGCGTTCTTCAACGAAGTACATTGGCGCAGCGAGCGCACCAGAACGCAGCAACAGCGCAAGTTCTGATGCTTCTTGTGGACTACCAATGCCCGTGATTTGGAATTGTGAACCGAGAACTGATTGTACAGTCGCACGGTTAATGACGTATTTCTCCGTGTACGGAGTACGCGTTTCTACCGTTTTCTTCGTTACAGGATCAGTGGTGTAGGTAATCTTTTGTTTATTTTCAATAAACAAAACAGCCATCTGCTTACCAACAGCAGTGCGAGTGGCATCGCTCATGAGCTTGCCACCAGCACTATCCAGAGTAATATTAACGGACGCCTGACCATTTTGGTCATAACCGAGTTGAGCGTTTTGTACACGCTCACCCGTCAGGATGCGTTGGCGTTTGAGCAGAAGAGGAGGGCCAGTCAATGTTTCAAATGGGAAGGCTTCCTCACCAGCAGGCACTGGTCCACCTGCATAGGTTTGTGCATCATCCGCAACCATACGGAATTCAAGATTCGCTGTACGACCGAGAACCCGTTTGGCTTCCGCAGTATCTTGTACGCCAGGTAAGTCAACCACGATCTGGTTACTGCCTTGGGTTTGTACGAGTGCTTCTGCAACACCCAATTCGTTAATACGATTGCGCAGAGTTGTTAAGTTTTGACCAACCGCGTATTGGTTGATTTCTTGAATTTTTGCATCTGTATAGGTTAATGAGTCGACAAAACCATCGCCAACTGCCAGTTGCTGAAGTGTAAAATCAGGGAACTTACGGCGTATTGTTGGCGTTGCCGCATCGCGATCTGCAGTTGTGTCAAAAACAACACTGATGCCTGTTGGCGTTTGTTGCACGGTGCGGAAGTTGAGATTGTCAGTGCGTAATTCACGACGAATATCAGTGACTGAGGTGTCCAGACGTTGTTCAATCGCTTTAGACATATCGACTTCGAGCAGGAAGTGTACACCGCCACGTAAGTCCAGACCCAATTTCATTGGCGCCGCGCCAATTGCCCTGAGCCAGCTTGGTGTGGTTTGTGCCAAATTGAGCGCAACAACGAAGTTGTCACCCAATGCACGACGTACAACGTCTTGTGCTTTAAGTTGTTCATCGCTGGTTCCTACACGCATCAGTGCAGTCTGACCATCAAAAGTATCGCCATGCGATGTCATGTTGGCGGCTTTCAGTGCATTTTCTGCTTCAGTTAGAACGGTTGCGTCGATTTTAGAACCGGCTTTTGCGCCCGTAATCTGAATTGCGGGTTCATCAGGGTAAAGGTTTGGTAGCGCATATAGGGTGCTAATGACCAAAACCAGTAGAATTACCACATATTTCCATGCTGGATAACGCATCTGTGCTCTTCTTTTAAAATTAGCTACTAAATTGATTCTATTCAAAATGATTCTGTGAGAATCATTCTTTTAATCACTCATATCAACATGATTAAAAACAAGCAACGATCCAGTGACTTGTTTTTAATATGTTGTTGTCTGGATCTTTAAAAACCGAGACATCCCACAAATCCTGTATTTTACAGGCTGGCTAGTGTGCCTTCTGGGAGTACTGCAACGATTGCAGACTTTTGGACTTTGACATCGACGCCTGTACCAATCGTGATGACTGCGTATTCGCCTTCAATTTTCTTGATACGACCCATCAATCCGCCTGCAAAAACAACTTCGCTGCCAACAGTCACGCTGTCGATCATGCTGCGATGTTCTTTGGTGCGTTTAGATTGTGGACGCCAGATGAGGAAATAAAATACGGCAACAAAACCGACCATCATGAGAAGGGATGGAATTGGTGACTGTGCGCCGGTGGCGGCATCCGCAGCATAGGCGGATTGAATAAACAAACTCATGATGCAAGTTCCTAATAAGACGA
The DNA here is from genome assembly GCA_030150595.1 of Aquirhabdus sp. Lineage (GTDB taxonomy): Bacteria > Pseudomonadota > Gammaproteobacteria > Pseudomonadales > Moraxellaceae > Aquirhabdus. The sequence goes on along the minus strand of JASLFQ010000236.1, from coordinate 485 downwards.
AAAATTTTATATACAGTATTCGGTGTTCAATGTGGTTTCGATTAAACCATTCGTGTCATACACAGATTTAATGGCTGGGTGACGGTCGATTTCATAAAAACAGGGTTGCAATGTACCTTTTTATCCATGACGAATCAAACGGCGCGTGATGTGCTGTGTATTATTTATCGAATTTTTAATAAAATGTACGACAGTAAAAACAATCAATCCCCGTGCCAATAACACCAACCCATACATAAAAACGTCCCGACAGCTCATGAACCAATCGGGACGTTTTATTGATGAGGCTGATATTGCCAGTTTCAATGTGACTTTGGCTTTATTTATATGAGCCGAAACGTTTGTCTATCAAGCTATTTATGAAATTTTCATCCAAAACCTAGAAACTAAAAATCATGTCGTCAATCATCATTAGTTTGATGAGATGGAAATGAACTGGCAAATCCTTTTTATAAAATACTCATAATTGACATTGAATATTGTCA